>NZ_JBHVUQ010000010.1:34068-84455 GCF_042884105.1 Streptomyces sp. NPDC058157 | reverse complement strand
AGCGCCCTTGACAGGCCGGCCCGACACGGAAGGACGATGAGACTGGCGGGAAACCCCCAACCCTTCTCCGAGACCGCCCCGCCGGGACCCCGCCCTCCCCCACCCCGCCCGGGGTCTCAGCGTCGGGCCGCTGCTGCCGTGTGGAGGGCCTGGAGGACCCGGGCGATGGCCGGGGAGGTTTCCGCGCCCCGGCGGAGGGCCGCCGTGACGTGGCGGGTGGGGTGGTCGTGGGGGAGGACGCGCAGGCGGACGCCCGAGGCGCGGGCCGAGACCATGCGGGGGACCAGGGCGACGCCCATGCCGGCCTCCACCATCGCCAGGATCGAGGTCCAGCCCGAGGCCGAGTGGGCCTGCCGGGGCTGGAAGCCCGCCGCCTCGCAGGCGCTGCGGGTGATCTCCGACCAGGGGCCGCTGCCGCCGTAGATCCACCGGTCCGCCGAGAGGTCGGCCAGCCGGACGCCGGGGGCGTCCGCCAGGGGGTGGTTCGGGGGGAGGGCCACGTCCAGGGGGTCTTCGAGGAGGGTCAGGCGGGTGAAGCGGGCGTCGTCCGCCGGGGTGTGCGCGGCCAGGGAGAGGGCCAGGTCGACGGCTCCGGCGGAGAGGAGCTCGTACGCTTCCGCCGCCTCGGTCTCCCGGACGCGGACCTCCACGCCGGGGTGGTCCCGTTCGAGGGCCGCGACGGCCGGGACGACCAGGGCCGGGATGGCGGTGGCGAAGGCGCCGACGCGGACCTCGCCCACTTCGCCGGAGAGGTAGCCGGCCAGTTCGGCGTCGGCGCGTTCGAGCTGGGCGAAGACCGCCTCGGTGTGGCGCAGGACCAGGTGGGCGGCGTCGGTGAGGCGGACGCCCCGGCCCTGGGCCTCCAGCAGGACGACGCCCAGCTGGCGGGCGAGGTTGGTCAGCTGCTGCGAGACGGCCGAGGGCGTCATGTGCAGCGCCTCGGCCGTCGCGGTCACGGTGCCCCGGTCGGCCAGGGTCCGGAGGATGCGGAGTTTCTTGATGTCCCAGTCCGTCACGGGGGTGAAACTACCGGCGGGTCGCACTGGCCAGGGCCACGCCGGCCAGGATCAGGGCCATGCAGAGGAGCTGGGCCGGGCCCGTGTGCTCGCCCAGGAGCAGGAGGCCGAGGCCGGCGACGCACACCGGCTGGAGGTAGTAGACGACGCCCGCGCGGGCCGCGCCGATCAGGGAGACGGCCTTGTTCCAGGAGAAGAAGGCGACGGCGGAGGAGAAGACGCCGACGTAGAGGAGCGGGCCGACGGTGCCGGGGGTGGCCGCGAAGCCGCCCTGGACGTGGAGGGAGATGGCGTAGGCGGGGGCCAGCATCAGGGCGCCGAGGACGAAGGTGGTGATCAGGAAGGCGAGGCCGCCGATCTCGGCGGGCTTGCGCTTGAGGAGCGCGCTGTAGGTGGCGAAGGAGAAGGCGGCGGCGAACATCCACAGGTCGCCGGCGCCGAAGTCGAGGGTCAGGGAGCCCTTGCCGACCAGGAGGAGGACGCCGAAGGCGGCCAGCAGCATGCCGAAGACGCGTCGGGCGCCGAGCCGTTCGCCGCCGAGGCGGGCGTAGAGGGCCATGATGACCGGCGAAGCGGCCATGATCGTGCCCATGTTGGACGCGGAGGTGGTCAGTCCGGCCTGGTGGACCAGGGTGTTGTAGAGGGTGACGCCGAAGAGGGTGGCGAGGCTGATGTAGCCGATGTGCCGCCGGATGAGGGCCCGCTGCTGCCAGGCCTGGCGGGCGGCGAAGGGGGTGACCGCGACGGCGGCGATGATCCAGCGCCAGAAGACGGCCTGGACCGGCGGGACGGTCCCGGACATGCCGCGGGTGGCGACGAAGCTGCCGGACCAGACGACCGTGGCCAGCAGGGCGAGGAGCACGCCGAGTCCCACGGCCCCCTTCTTGCCCGTGCTGCTCGTGGTCTGCTGCCGGTCCTCTGGAGCTGCGGTCCGGGCGCGGTCCGTGACGGCCACTTCTGGTCTCCCCTTTCGGTGGTGCGGGTGTGGTGGGACTACCGTCGCATTGATCGACCATCCAGGTCCATCGAAAGATTTCGATGAGTTGCTTTAGGGGAAATGAAAGGTCCCCAGGAGGTCGGGGGACGACCTCCCGGGGAGACCGGGGGGGGAGGGAGCGGGGGGGGAGGGACGGGGGCCGGGGGTTCAGGCGACCCGGACCTTCGGGGTCTCGGTGCGCGGGGCTTCCACCGGCCCGGCGGCCTTCGCCTTCGCGGCGCGGCCCGGGAGCTGGCCGAAGACCGTGGCGCCGAAGGCGATCACCATGCCCAGGACCTGGACGGGGCTCAGGGCCTGGCCGAGGGCGGCCCAGCCGATGACGGCGGCGGTGAGCGGGGAGAGCGGGCCGAGCAGGGTGACCGAGGTGGCGGAGAGCTTGCCGATGCCGCGGAACCAGAGGAAGTACGCGGCTCCGGTGTTGATCAGCATCATGTAGCCGTAGCCGAGGAAGGCCTTGCCGTCCAGGGCCGGCGGGGCGCCCTCGATCAGGGCGGCGATCGGGATGATGACCAGTCCGCCCGCGGTGAGCTGCCAGCCGGTCACGGCCAGCGGACCGACGCCCTCGGGCCGTCCCCAGCGCTTGGTCATCACGGTGCCGGCGCCCATGGAGGCCGAGGAGACGATGCCGGCGATGACGCCGACGAGGTCGAGCTGGGCCTGGGAGGTCAGCACCACCATGCTCACACCGAGCGCGGCGACCACCGCGGCGAGCACGTTGCGCAGCTTGGCCTTCTCCCCCAGCAGCAGGGCGGCCAGTCCGACGACGAACAGCGGGCCGGCGGAGCCGAGGACCGCGGCGACGCCGCCGGGGAGGCGGTAGGCGGCGAGGAAGAGGAGCGGGAAGAAGGCGCCGATGTTGAGGGTGCCGAGGACCGCCGACTTCCACCACCAGGCGCCCTTGGGGAGGGTCCGGGAGAGGGCGACCAGCAGGAGACCGGCGGGCAGGGCCCGCATCGCGCCGGTGAACAGCGGCCGGTCCGGCGGCAGCAGCTCACTGGCGACGAAGTAGGTCGAGCCCCAGGAGATGGGGGCGAGTGCGGTCAGGACGATGGTGGTGACTCGGTTCACGGTCACTCACTCCTCGGGCAGGTGGCGGGTACGGCGGGCTGTGCTTGGGTGGCGACCTACCCGGGGGCCCGTCCCGGCCTCCCCGAGTAGGTCGCTCGTAAGTAGCTTAGCACTAAGCTACTTTTTGGCAAGCCACTTTCTTGTGGGCGAGTAAGCGGAAGCAGATACTTGCGGGTATGACCGCACTGAAGAAGGACATCGCCAAGGACGCCGTCGATGCGATCACCGACCAGTGGTACGCGGTGCGCCCCGACCTCGACACCACGCCCATGGCCGTCTTCGGCCGGATCTACCGGATCTCGAAGGCCATGGGAGACGCGGTGGAGCGGGCGTACAACCGCCATGGAGTGTCCCGCGGCGAGTTCGACGTGATCGCCACGCTGAGGCGATCCGGAACCCCGTACACGCTCTCGCCGCGGCAGCTGTCGGCCACCCTGATGCTCACGACGGGCGGTATGACCGGGCGTCTGGACAAGTTGGAGAAGGCCGGGCTGCTCACCCGCAGCCCCGATCCGCACGACCGGCGCGGGCTCCAGGTGACCCTCACGGAGCGGGGCCTGGCCCTCGTGGACGAGGCGGTCTCCGCCGGCATCGAGGTGAACCGGGCCGGTCTCGCCGACTTCAGCCCCGAGGAGGTCGAGGTGCTCGGCGGGCTGCTGCGCAAGCTCCTCGCGGACATGCCCTGAGCGCGGCGGCCCCGGCCTCCCCGCACCGGGGCACCGGGCGCCGGGGCACCGGGCGCCGAGGCGGCCCGGGGTGCGGCCTCCCGCGTCCGGGTACGCCGAGGCGCCGGAGGTCGCCACGGGGCCGGCTCATGCCGGCTCCGCGAACCTCCGGCGCCCGGAAGTACGGGGTGCTGGGACCGCCCGGGGGCGGGTCAGCCCTGGTTCTGCTGCTTGCGCGACTTGTCGCCGACCATCACGAGACCCGCGATGATCAGGAAGATCACGATCGGCGCGGCCACGTACAGGCCGAGCGTCTCGCCGATGCTCAGCCCCTTGCCCGGGTCGTCGCCGTCGTCGCGGGTGAGCGCCAGGGCGGGAGACGTCATCAGCAGCATCATCAGCGCGGTTCCGGCCGAGACGGCGCCGGCGCGCAGAGCGTTCTTCTTGTCCACGGTGCAAACGTAGCGAACACCTAAAGCGGGCGCGCGCCCGGGGGTGCCGTACGGGTCCGTGCGCCCTCCCGCACCGCGCTCAGCAGGGCGTTCGCCCGGGGCGAGGCCGTCAGCGCCTCCAGCGTCAGCGGCCGGCCCGCCGCGTCCGCCACCGGCAGCCGCCAGTTGGGGTACTGGTCCCAGGTGCCCGGCAGGTTCTGCGGCCGCCGGTCCCCCACCGCGTCCGGCAGCCAGACGCCGACCAGCCGGGCCGGTGTGCGCAGCAGGAAGGCGTACAGGGCCCTCACGGCGCCCTCCTCGTCCTTGGCCTCCAGCCCCAGCCCGTCCAGCACCCGCAGCCACTGCGCGGTGTCGGCGGCGTCCTCGGCCCGTTCCTCCTCCACCGGGCGGGTCAGCAGGCCCAGCCGGTCGCGGAGTTCGACGTGGGCGCCGGCCAGTTTGGCGGCGGTGGGCGGCAGGTCGTGGGTGGTGGCGGTGGCCAGGCAGTCGGCCCGCCAGGCCTCCGGGGCCAGCGGCCGCCCGTCCCCGGACCAGTCCCGTTCGAACCAGAGCACGGAGGTGCCGAGGATCCCGCGCCGGGCCAGCGCCTCCCGGACCCGGGGCTCGACCGTCCCCAGGTCCTCGCCGACCACCACGGCGCCGGCCCGGTGGGCCTCCAGGACCAGGACGGCGAGCATGGCCTCGCCGTCGTAGGAGACGTACGTACCCTCGGCGGGCGGGGTGCCCTCCGGGATCCACCAGAGCCGGAACAGGCCCATCACGTGGTCGATGCGCACCGCGCCCGCGTACCGGAACACCCCGCGCAGCAGGGCCCGGAAGGGGGCGTAGGCGTGGGCCTCCAGGACGTCGGGGCGCCAGGGCGGCAGCCCCCAGTCCTGGCCGCGGGCGTTGAAGGCGTCCGGCGGGGCGCCGACGGAGACGTGCCGGGCGTGCAGGGGGCCGTGGCGGGCGTCGGAGCCCTCGGGGTGCACGCCGACGGCCAGGTCGTGGACGATGCCGACCTCCATCCCGGCCTCCCGGGCGGCCCGCTGGGCGTCGGTCAGCTGGGTGTCCGTCAGCCAGACCAGCCAGGCGTGGAACTCGGCGCGCTCCTCCGGGTCCTCCCCGGCGGCGGCCGCGCACCAGGCGGCGTGCAGGTCGAGCCCCTGGCCCTGGGCGGCGCGGTACGCCCGGTAGGCGGCCTCGCGGGCGGGGGTGCGCGGGACGGCGTACAGCAGTTCCAGGGCGGCCCGCTTGAGGGCCCACACGGCGTCCCGGTCGATCAGGGCGCCCTTCTCCAGCACCTCGCGGCGCAGTTCCCCGCCCCGCCCGGCCAGTTCGGCCAGCGCCTCGCGCTGCGGGCAGGCTTCCCACTCGGGGAGGTCCTCGACGCGCAGGTACACCGGGTCGGGGAAGCGGCGGGAGGCGGGCCGGTACGGGGAGGGGTCGGTCGGGGTGTCGGGGACGGCCGCGTGCAGCGGGTTGACCTGGACGAACCCGGCGCCGTGGGTACGGGCGGCCCAGCGGGCCAGTTCCGCGAGGTCGCCGAGGTCGCCCATGCCCCAGGAGCGCTCCGAGAGCAGGGAGTACAGCTGGACGAGCAGCCCGTGGACGCGTTCCGGCGCGGCCGGGGCCCGGTCCGGGGCCACGATCAGCGTGGCCTCGGCGGTGCGGCCGTCGGGGGCCTCGGCGGTCAGCCGGTGCACCCCGAGGGGCAGACGGGCGTCCCACGCGGCCTCCCCGGCCCCGTCCTCCAGGGTCACCCGCAGCCGGGTCCCGGCCGGCAGCCCGGCCAGGGCCGCGGGGGCGGCCCCGCCCCGCCACTGGACCAGCGTCGGCGGCAACAGCCGCCCGGCCGCGTCCCGTTCGGCGGAGTCGGCCGACTGCCGTACGTCCTCGGGGGTGTCGACGGGGACGCCGGTCAGGCCGAGCACCGCGCGGACCGTGGCCGGGGGCACCTGGACGGTGACGTCCTCGGCGGGCTGGTAGGAGGTGGCGACGCCGTGGTGGGCCGCGAGCCGGGCGAGGTCGTCCATCTGCATCCTCGGTGGTCGAAGGGTTACGAAACCGCCTCGCTGGTCAGCGGGGCTTCGGGCACGAGCGGGGTCTCGCTGGTCAGCGGGGCGTACGCCGAGCCGGGCAGCGGCGTCTCACTGGTCAGCGGGGCGTCCGCACACCCGGACAACGGAGCCGCGGTCCCCGGGGGCACGTCCGCGGGGCCGGACTGCACGGGCAGGTGGGCGAGCGGGGCACGGCTGCGGGCGGCGGGCAGCGCGGGGCGGGGTTTCATGGGGGCTCCCTCGTACGTGCATCGGGCCGGTGCTCCGGACCCGGCTGGTCCGGCGGATCCGCCCATGCAACACCTGCGCCGGACACCGCAGCCATACCCAGTCCGGGGCACCGCATTCCTGGCCGATCTTGGTCAGATCACCCCACCCGCATTGACACTTCAGCCGCACGGGTGGTGGGCTCGGGCTCATTCGTACGGGCGGGGGACGACTCGGGACGGGGAGGCTCCGTGCAGCTCAGGGGCAGGAAGCGGAGCACCGCCGCGGCGGTGGCCGTCATAGGCTCGCTGCTGGGCGGGGCGGCGGCCTCGGTCCCCGAGGGCATGTTGGCCGCCACGCCCAAGTCCCCCTCGGTGCCGCGCCCCGACGGCGGCGCCGCCGCCGTGGCCTCCGGCGGCCCGGGACCGCTCCTCGACCCGGCCTACGACGTTCCCCGAGCCCCCGCCGAGGGTCCGGCGGTGTGGCCGCGGCCGCAGTCGGCGCACGCCGACCCCGCCCGGGAGGTGCCGGTGGCGGCGGAGGCCGTGCTGGTGGCGCCGCAGGGGGTGGACCCGTACGCCGTGGACCTGGTGCGCACCGCCCTGCGCGCCGCCGGGGTGCGGACCCTGCACGACCGGCCGCCGGGGGCGGTGCTGCCCGAAGGGGCCCTCGTCGTACGGCTCCAGGGGGCGGACGCGGAGGCGGCGCTGCTGGCGCTGGGCGCGGCCCCGGCCGGGGACCTGCCCGAGGGCGGCTACCGCCTGGCGGTGGGCAAGACCGGCGGCCGGGACACGGTGGCGCTGGCCGGGGTGGGCGGGGACGGGCTGTTCCACGCCGCGCAGACGCTGCGTCAGCTGCTGGCGGCCGGGGGCGGGAAGGTCCCCGGGATGCTGGTGCGGGACTGGCCCACCGCGCCGGTGCGCGGGGTCACCGAGGGGTTCTACGGGCAGCCGTGGACCCGGGAGCAGCGGCTCGCGCAGCTGGACTTCCTGGCCCGCACCAAGCAGAACCGGCTGCTGCTGGCGCCCGGTGACGACCCGTACCGCACGACGGCCTGGCGTGAGGAGTACCCGGCGGCGGCCCGCGAGGACTTCCGGGCACTGGCCGACCGGGCCCGCGCCGACCACGTGGTGCTGGGCTGGGCGGTCTCCCCCGGGCAGTCCATGTGCCTGGCCTCGGCGGACGACCGGGCGGCGCTGCTGCGCAAGGTGGACGCCATGTGGGACCTGGGGTTCCGGGCCTTCCAGCTGCAGTTCCAGGACGTCAGCTACGCCGAATGGGGCTGCCGGGCCGACCGGGTGCGGTACGGGACGGGTCCGGTGGCGGCGGCGAAGGCGCACGCGGAGGTCGCGGGGGAGCTCGCGGCGCACCTGGCCGAGCGGCATCCGGGTGCGGTTCCGCTGTCCGTGCTGCCGACGGAGTACTTCCAGGACGGTGCCACCGCCTACCGGACGGCCCTGGCCCAGGCCCTGGACCCGCGGGTGGAGGTGGCCTGGACGGGCGTGGGCGTGGTGCCGCGCACCATCACCGGCAAGGAGCTGGCCGGGGCGCGGTCCGCGCTGGGGCACCCGCTGGTGACGATGGACAACTACCCGGTCAACGACTGGGACCCGGACCGCATCTTCCTCGGCCCGTACGCCGGGCGCGATCCGGCGGTGGCGGGCGGTTCGGCGGCGGTGCTGGCCAACGCGATGCCGCAGGGCACCCTGTCGCGGATCCCGCTGTTCACGGCCGCCGACTACGCCTGGAACGCGACCGGGTACCGGCCCGGGGAGTCCTGGGCGGCGGCGGTGCGCGACCTGTCGGGCCCCGACCAGCGGACCCGGGCGGCGCTGGCCGCGCTGGCGGGGAACACGGCCTCCTCGGGGCTGAAGCTGGAGGAGTCGGCCTATCTGAAGCCCCTGGTGGAGGAGTTCTGGCGGGCCCGCGCGGCCGGGGACAAGGCCGCGGGCGACCGGCTCCGGGCGGCGTTCACGGTGCTGCGGGAGGCCCCGGCGCGGCTGCCGGGCCTCTCCGCGGAGGCGGGGCCCTGGCTGGAGCGGCTCTCGCGGTACGGGGCGGCGGGCGAGCTGGCGGTGGACCTGCTGCGCGCGGAGGCCCGCGGTGACGGGGCGGCGGCCTGGCAGGCCTCGCGGGACCTGGCGGCGGCGCGGGAGGCGCTGGCGGAGCAGAGCGGGGTGCGGGTGGACGCCTCGGTGCTCGACCCGTTCCTGGCGAAGGCCGCGGCGGAGTCGGACGCCTGGACCGGCGCGTCCCGGCCCGCCGGTGCGGTGCGGCGCGAGGCCGGCTCGTGGACCGTGACGCTGGAGGAGCCGCGGCCGCTGGCGGCCGTCACGGTGATGACGGACCCGCTGGCGCCGGGGTCGCGGGGCGCGGCGGTCGAGGTGCGGGTTCCGGGCGAGGGCTGGCGGCGGATCGGTGAGGCCTCGGGGTCCGGGTGGACCCAGGCGGACGCGGGCGGCGTACGGGCGGACGCGGTGCGGCTGTCGTGGCCCGGTGAGGCCCCGGTGGTCCACCAGGTGGTGCCGTGGTTCGCGGACGACCCGCAGGCGGGCTTCGAACTGGCTGGTGGGGGCCGGGTGGACGTGGAGGCCGGCGGGGCCGCGCGGACGGTGACGGCCGAGCTGTCGGCGGTGCGGCCGGGGGAGGTCAAGGGCGCCCTGTCGCTTTCGGGGCCGGCGCCCGCGGGCATCGAGGTCCGCCTCCCGGGCGAGGTGACGCTCCCGCGCGGGGGCCGGCTCTCGCTGCCGGTGGAGGTCCGCCTCCCGGCGTCCACCCCGGTGGGCACGTACGCGATCCCCCTCGCCTTCGACGGCCAGGTGCGCACGCTGACGGTCCGGGCGGTGCCGCGCACCGGCGGCCCGGACCTGCTGCGGACGGCGAAGGTCACCTCCTCGGGCGACGAGTCGACGCGGTTCCCGGCGTCGGCGGCGGTGGACGGCTCGGAGGCGACGCGGTGGTCCTCGAAGCCGGTGGACGGGGCGTGGTGGCAGGCGGAGCTGGCCGCTCCGGCGCGGGTGGGGGTGCTGAGCCTGCACTGGCAGGAGGCGTACCCGTCGGCGTACCGGGTGGAGACCTCGGCGGACGGGGTCACCTGGCGGCCCGCCGCCTCCGTTTCCTCCCGGGGCGGGACCGACACCCTCCGGCTGGACCCGGCCGCGGACACCCGGTTCCTGCGCGTCACGTGCGACCGGCGCGCGACGCGCTACGGGTGCAGCCTGTGGTCTGCGACGGCGTTCGCGGTGGTGCCGTAGCCGTCCGGCGCGCTCCTGGGGGCGGAGCCCCCAGGAGCGCCCCGTGCAGCGGTCCCTCAGGACGCGGCGGCTCCCACCCCCACCCCGATGCGCTCCAGCGCGTCGTCCGCCCCGTACGGCTGGAGGTACGGCATCCACCGCGGATCCCGGTGCCCCGTCCCGATGATCCGCCAGGCCAGCCCCGACGGCGGAGCCGGCTGGTGCCTCAGCCTCCACCCCAGTTCCAGCAGGTGGCGGTCCGCCTTGACGTGGTTGCAGCGCCGGCACGCGGCGACCACGTTGTCCCAGACGTGCTGGCCCCCCCGGCTGCGCGGGATCACGTGGTCCACGCTCGTCGCGACGGCCCCGCAGTACATGCAGCGGCCGCCGTCGCGGGCGAACAGCGCGCGGCGGGTGAGTGGAACGGGCCCCCGGTAGGGGACCCGCACGAAGCGCTTGAGCCGGACCACGCTGGGAGCGGGGACGGCCTGTGTCGCGCTGTGCAGGAAGGCGCCGGATTCCTCGAGGGAGATGGCCTTGTTCTCCAGGACGAGGACGAGCGCGCGGCGGAGCGGTACGACGCCGAGGGGCTCGTACGACGCGTTGAGGACCAGGACGTGCGGCACGGACTGCCTCCTTGTACGCCGGCGGCGCGTGGCTCGCGCCGGGACGATCTGTTTTCCAGTCTCCCCTTACGGCTGGTCGAAACGCCACCACGCGCCGGTAACGGGCCCGAGGTGTTTTCAACCACACTTCCTTCATCCCCAGGTGAGGGCGGTCTCTCCCTCGAACACGGCAACGAGGTCGGGCCCGAGCCCCGTTAGTGTGGAAGACCTGCCCGTACACCAGGTTCCGTTTCCACGGGCAGGCCGCTATGCCTGGAGGTTCCCCCGTGCCCTCGCCCGCCACCCTGCTCCCGTTGGCAGCGACCGCCACCGACGACGCGACCGAGAGCGTGACCAACGCCGCGAGCTTCATCGAGGAGAACTGGGCCACCTGGCTGAGCATCGGCCTGCGGATCCTGCTGATCATCGTGATCGCGGCCGCGCTCCGCTCGGTCGTGCGCAAGGCGCTGACCAAGCTGATAAGCCGGATGAACACCAGCGCCGAGGCCGTCGAGGGCACCGCGCTCGGCGGGCTGCTGGTCAATGCGGAGCGGCGGCGCCAGCGTTCCGAGGCGATCGGTTCGGTGCTGCGCTCGGTGGCCTCGTTCCTGATCCTCGGGACGGCGGCGCTGATGGTGCTGGCCGCGCTGAAGATCGATCTGGCCCCGCTGCTGGCGAGTGCCGGTGTGGCCGGTGTGGCGATCGGTTTCGGTGCCCGCAACCTGGTGACGGACTTCCTCTCCGGCGTGTTCATGATCATGGAGGACCAGTACGGCGTCGGCGACAAGATCGACGCGGGCGTGGCCTCCGGCGAGGTGATCGAGGTCGGTCTGCGCGTGACGAAGCTGCGCGGCGACAACGGTGAGATCTGGTACGTCCGCAACGGCGAGATCAAGCGGATCGGCAACCTCAGCCAGGGCTGGGCGACCGCGGGCGTGGCCGTGCAGGTCAAGCCGACCGAGAACCTCCCGCGGCTGCGCGAGACCCTCCAGGAGGTGGCCGACACCTTCGCCAAGGAGTCCCCGTGGGACGAGCGCCTGTGGGGCCCGGTGGAGGTGCTGGGCCTGGACGAGGTGCTGCTGGCCTCGATGACCGTGAAGGTGTCCGCGAAGACGATGCCGGGGCAGCAGTTCGCGGTGGAGCGCGAGCTGCGCTGGCGGATCAAGGAGGCCTTCGACGCCGCCGGGATCCCGATCATCGGCGGCCTCCAGGCGGCCGGTGAGGAGGAGGCTCCGGCCGACCCGTCGGCCTCGGTCGCCGCCCCGTCGGTACTGGCCAACCCCGCCTCGCCGCAGTCCCTGGCCACGACCCCGATCCCGCCGCCGGCCGCGCCCCCGGTCACCAAGTGACCCCGCGGCCCCAGAGCCACCGCCCCGCCGGTCTTCCGGCGGGGCGGTTTCATTGACAGGGCTCAGCGAGCGATAGGAAACTTACCTAACAGTTCGCTTCGGTGAGGGAGAGCCTCGTCATGCCCGCCGCCACGCCCGGAACGCCCAGCCTGCTGCGCGCCATGAACGACCGCGCCGCCCTGGAGCTGCTGCTGACGCACGGCCCCCTGTCCCGCACCCGCATCGGGCAGCTCACGGGCCTCTCCAAGCCCACCGCCTCCCAGCTGCTGGCCCGCCTGGAGGCCGCCGGACTGGTGGTGGCCACCGGGACGGACGGCGGCCGGCCCGGCCCGAACGCCCAGCTCTACGCGGTCAACGCCCGCGCCGCGCACGTCGGCGGCCTCGACGTCACCCCCGACCGGGTGCTCGCCGCCGTCGCCGACCTCACCGGCACCGTCGCCGGCCGCTTCGAGCTCCCCTACACCGAGGGCTCCGACGCCGTCGGCCAGGTCACCGGCGCCCTGGCCGGAGCCCTCGCGGACGCCGGCCTCGCCCTGACGGACCTGCACCGCGTGGTCATCGCCACCCCCGGCGCCTTCGACCCCCGCTCGGGCCGGCTGCGCTACGCCAGCCACCTCCCCGGCTGGCACTCCCCCACCCTCCTCGACGAGCTGGCCGCCGCCCTGCCGGTCCCGGTCGAGTACGAGAACGACGTCAACCTCGCCGCCGTCGCCGAGCAGCGCCTCGGCGCGGCCCGCGGGCACGAGGACTTCGTCCTGCTGTGGAACGAGGAGGGCCTCGGCGCCGCCCTGGTGCTCGGCGGCCGGCTGCACCGCGGCTGGACCGGCGGCGCCGGCGAGGTCGGCTTCCTGCCCGTCCCCGGAACCCCCCTGGTCCGGCAGGTCGCACGCGCCAACACCGGCGGCTACCAGGAGCTGGCCGGCGTGCAGGTGCTGCCCGCGCTCGCTGCCGAGGCCGGGATCGACACCGCCGGGCTCCCCCGCGACGCCCAGGTGGCCGCCGCCGTCGCCCTGCTGCGGCGGGCCGCCGCCGATCCCGAGGGGGCGCGGCTGGACTTCCTCCGCTCGTACGCCACCGCCCTCGCGACCGGTCTGGCCTCGCTGGTCTCCGTACTCGACCCGGAGATCGTGGTCCTCGCCGGGGAGGCGATCGCCGCGGGCGGCGACCCGCTGCGCGCCCTGCTGGAAGCCGAGCTCGCCGAGCTGGCCCCCTCCCGGCCCCGGCTGGTCCCCGGCGAGGTCCGCGAACGGCCCGTCCTGCGCGGCGCCCTGGAGAGCGCCCTGGCCACCACCCGCGAGGAAGTCTTCGACACCTCCCGCTGAACGCCCCCCACCCCCGCCCCCACCCCCGACTGGCATCCCCTCACCGGAAGTTCCTCCCCCAGAGAGCGAGCCCCGCCATGCCCGAAGCCGGACGCCCCCGCACCACGGCCACCGCCCTGGCCGCCCTATCCGCCCTGGCCCTGCTCGCCACCGCCTGCACCGGCCAGGGCGCCGCCACCGCCTCCGACGACCCGAAGGCGGACACCACCCTCACCTTCTGGCACGGCTGGTCCGCGCCCGGCGAGGTCAAGGCCATCGAGGAGAACATCGCCCGCTTCGAGAAGGCGCACCCCAACATCAAGGTCAAGGTCACCGGCAACATGACCGACGACAAGATCAACCAGGCGCTGCGCGCGGGCGGCGACAAGGCCCCCGACGTGGTCTCCTCCTTCACCACCGACAGCGTCGGGAAATTCTGCAACTCCGGCGCCTTCGCCGACCTGAACCCCTTCCTGAAGAAGTCCGGGCTGGACAAGGCGAAGGTCTTCCCCGCGACCCTGCTGGAGTACACGCAGTACAAGGGCGACCAGTGCACGCTGCCGCTGCTCGCCGACGCGTACGGGCTCGTCTACAACAAGACCGCCTTCGCCGCCGCCGGCATCACCGAACCGCCCCGCACCTGGAGCCGGTTCGCCGAGGACGCCCAGAAGCTCACCAAGCCGCGCGGGGACTCGTACGAACAGCTCGGCGTGATGCCCACCTTCCACGGCTACGAGACCACCCCCATGCGCCTGGCCGCCCAGTGGAGCCCCACCTGGTTCGCCGCCGACGGCAGCTCCGCCGTGGGAGAGGACCCGGCCTTCGCGAAGATGCTGACCGCCCAGAAGGACCTGGTGGACAAGCTGGGCGGCTACGAGAAGCTGGAACGCTTCCGGGCCGGGTTCGGCGACGAGTGGAGCTCCGAACACCCCTTCCACAAGGGGCTGGTCGCGATGCAGATCGACGGCGAGTGGCGGCCGGAGATGGCCAAGGAGGCCGGGGCCGCCTTCGAGATCGGCACCGCTCCGCTGCCCGTACCGGACGACCAGGCCGCCGACTACGGCAAGGGCTACCTCTCCGGCACCGTCATGGGCATATCGGCGGCGAGCCGCAAGCAGAACGCCGCCTGGGAACTCGTGCGGTACATGACCACCGACACCGAGGCGGTGGTCTCCTTCGCCAACGCCATCCACAACGTGCCCTCGACGCTGGCGGCCCTCGAATCCCCGCAGCTGAAGGTGGACCCGCAGTTCAAGACCTTCCTCGACATCGCCCGGCACCCCAAGTCCGGTACGACCCCGGCCCGCGCGGACGGCGGCACCTATCAGCTGACCTTCCAGAACTTCGCGTACCGCACCGAGAAGGGCGAGGTCCCCGACCTCCGGGCCGGCCTCGCCGCCACCGCCCGGCAGATCGACACCGACATCGCCAAGGCCGAGTAGTCCGATGGCCCCGCCCGCCCTCCTGGCCAAGCGCCGCCGGGCCGCCCTGCGGACCGCCGCGTTCCTGTCGCCCTGGCTGATCGGCTCCGCCGTCTTCTTCGCCTACCCGCTGCTGTCCACCGTCTACTTCTCCTTCACCCACTACGACGGCTTCCGGCCGCCCGCCTTCAACGGCACGGCCAACTGGAGCTACGTCTTCACCGACTACCCCCTCTTCTGGCCCGCCCTGCGCAACACCCTGTGGCTGGTCGTGGTCATGGTGTCCTGCCGGGTCGTCTTCGGCCTGGGCGTCGGCCTGCTCGTCACGAAGGTCAAGACCGGCGCCGGGATCTTCCGCACCCTGTTCTACCTGCCCTATCTGGCCCCGCCGGTGGCGGCGACCCTCGCCTTCGTCTTCCTCCTCAACCCCGGCACCGGCCCCGTCGACACCCTCCTCGACGGCGCGGGACTGCCGGCGCCCGGCTGGTTCACCGACCCCGGCTGGTCCAAGCCGGCGCTGACCGCACTCGCCGTGTGGGGGGTCGGCGACCTGATGGTGATCTTCATGGCGGCCCTGCTCGACGTCCCGAAGGAGCAGTACGAGGCCGCCGAACTCGACGGGGCCGGCGCCTGGGCCCGGTTCCGGCACATCACCCTGCCGAACATCTCCCCGATCGTCCTGTTCGCCGTGGTCACCGGCGTCATCCAGGCCATGCAGTACTACACCCAGCCGCTCGTCGCCGGGAAGGCGGCCGCCGGGGTCATCGGCGGCTCCGGGCAGCAGTTCGAGCCCGGCTACCCCGACAAGTCCACGCTGACCCTGCCCCAGCTCGTCTACAACCTCGGCTTCCAGCGCTTCGACTACGGCGCCGCCTGCGTGCTCGCGCTCGTCCTGTTCGCCCTCTCCATGGCCTTCACCGCCCTGCTGATGCGCCGCCGCGGCGGACTGACGGGAGCGGACGCATGACCGTACGGACCGCGCAGGCCGGCCGGCGGGCCGTCCTGCACTGGATCGGCGTGCACGCCCTGGCCGTGGCCGCCGCCCTCTTCTTCCTCCTCCCCTTCGTCTTCCTCCTGCTCACCTCCCTGATGGCCGACCAGCAGGCCCTCACCCGCGACCTGTGGCCCCGCACCTGGGAGTGGGGCAACTACGCGAAGGTCTGGCACACCCCCGGGTTCCTCACCTGGTGGCGCAACACCCTCCTCTACGCGGGCCTCGGCACCCTCCTCACCGTGGTGTCCTCGGTACCCGTCGCCTACGCCCTCGCCAAGTTCCGCTTCCGCGGCCGGCGGCTCGCCCTGCTGCTCGTGATCGCCGTGATGATGCTGCCGCCCCAGGTGGTGGTCATCCCCATGTACCTCTTCTGGGCGAGGGAGCTCGACCTGTCGGGCACCCTGTGGCCGCTGATCGTCCCGATGGCCTTCGGCGACGCCTTCTCCGTCTTCCTGCTGCGCCAGTTCCTGCTGACCATCCCCGACGAGTACCTGGACGCGGCCCGCGTCGACGGCTGCGGCGAGCTGCGCACCCTGCTGCGGGTGGTCCTGCCGATGGCGAAGCCCGGCATCGCGGCCGTCGCCCTCTTCCAGTTCTTCTCCGCGTGGAACGACTACTTCGGCCCGCAGATCTACGCCTCCGACAACCCCGCCGCCTGGACCCTCAGCTACGGGCTGGAGTCCTTCAAGGGCGCGCACCACACCAACTGGAACCTCACCATGGCGGCGACCGTGCTCGTCATGGCCCCCGTGATCCTCCTCTTCTTCTTCGCCCAGAAGGCGTTCGTCGAGGGCGTCACCCTGACCGGCGTGAAAGGCTGAAAGCGATGAAACTCGCAGTGGTGGGCGGCGGTTCCACCTACACCCCCGAACTGGTCGACGGGTTCGCGCGGCTGCGCGACACCCTGCCGGTCACCGAACTCGTCCTGATCGACCCCGCCGCCGAACGGCTGGAGCTGGTCGGCGGCCTGGCCCGGCGGATCTTCGCCCGCCAGGGGCACCCCGGCCGGATCACCACCACCGCCGACCTGGACGCGGGCGTCGCCGGCGCCGACGCCGTCCTGCTCCAGCTGCGGGTCGGCGGGCAGGCGGCCCGGCTGCAGGACGAGACCTGGCCGCTGGAGTGCGGCTGCGTCGGCCAGGAGACCACCGGCGCGGGCGGGCTGGCGAAGGCCCTGCGCACCGTCCCGGTGGTGCTGGACATCGCCGAACGGGTGCGGCGGGCCGCCCCCGGCGCCTGGATCGTCGACTTCACCAACCCCGTCGGGATCGTCACCCGGGCCCTGCTCCAGGCCGGGCACAAGGCGGTCGGGCTGTGCAACGTGGCCATCGGCCTCCAGCGGAAGTTCGCAGCGCTGCTGGGCGCGGCCCCTGCGGACGTGCACCTCGACCACGTCGGCCTCAACCACCTGACCTGGGAGTTCGGCGTACGCCTCGGCGGTCCCGGGGGCGCGGACGTGCTGCCCCGGCTGCTGGCGGAGCACGGGGAGGCCATCGCCGCCGACCTGCGGCTGCCGCGCGCGGTACTGGACCGGCTCGGCGTGGTGCCCTCCTACTACCTGCGCTACTTCTACTCCCACGACGAGGTGGTCCGGGAGCTCGGCGAGAAGCCCTCCCGGGCCGCCGAGGTCGCGGCGATGGAGCGGGAACTCCTCGCCCTGTACGCGGACCCCGCGCTCGACGAGAAGCCCGCGCTGCTGGCCAAGCGGGGCGGGGCCTTCTACTCGGAGGCGGCCGTGGACCTCGCGGCGGCCCTGCTGGGCGGCGGCGGCCCGGCCGTCCAGGTGGTCAACACCCGCAACGACGGCACCCTGCCCTTCCTCCCGGACGACGCGGTGATCGAGGTCCAGGCCGCCGTCGACGGCTCCGGGCCCGTACCCCTGGCCGTGCCCCGCCCGGACCCGCTGTACACGGGGCTCCTCGCGCACGTGACGGCGTACGAGGACCTGGCGCTGGACGCCGCGCTGCGCGGCGGGCGCGACCGGGTCGCCCGGGCCCTCCTCGCGCACCCGCTGGTCGGGCAGTTCGACCTGGCCGAGGCGCTGACGGACCGGCTGCTCGCGCACAACAAGGAGCACCTGCCATGGGCGTGAACCGCCCCTCCCCCGTCGCGGTGCTCGCGCTGGACGCGGGGAACAGCAAGACGGACGCGGCCCTGGTCGGCACCGACGGCACGGTCCTGGGCACCGGCCGCTCCGGGGGCTTCCAGCCGCCCCGGACGGGGATCGGGCCCGCCGTGGACGTGCTCGGGGAGGCCGTCGCCCAGGCCGCCTCCGCCGCCGGGCTGGCCGGACCCCCGTACGCCGTCCGGGTCTCCGCCTGCCTGGCCAACGCCGACCTGCCGGTGGAGGAGCGGCAGCTGGCGGACGCGATCGCCGCGCGCGGCTGGGCGCGGTCCGTCGAGGTCCGCAACGACACCTTCGCGATCCTGCGGGCCGGGGTGGACCGGCCGCGCGGGGTCGCCGTGGTGTGCGGGGCGGGCATCAACTGCGTGGGCATGCTGCCCGACGGGCGCACCGCCCGCTTCGCGGCGCTGGGGCGGATCTCCGGGGACTGGGGCGGCGGGGGCGGCCTGGCGGAGGAGGCCGTGTGGTGGGCGGCGCGGGCCGAGGACGGGCGCGGCGGGCCCACCGCGCTGGCGAAGGCCCTGCCCGGGCACTTCGGGCTGACGGCGATGGCCCCCCTGATCGAGGCCCTGCACCTGGGCGGGATCCCGCGGGAGCGGCTGCACGAGCTGGTGCCGGTGCTGTTCGCGGTGGCCGCGGAGGGCGATCCGGTGGCCTCGGCGATCGTGGAGCGGCAGGCGGAGGAGGTGGTGGCGCTGGCGTCGGTGGCGCTGGAGCGGCTCGGGCTGCTGGCGGAGGAGGTGCCGGTGCTGCTGGGCGGCGGCATCCTCGCGGCCCGCCATCCGCAGCTCGACGCCCGTGTCACCCGGCTCCTGTCCGCCCGCGCCCCGCACGCCCGCCCCTCGGTGGTCACGGCCCCGCCGGTCCTGGGCGCGGCCCTCCTGGGCCTGGACGCGGCCGCGGCGCCACCGGAGGCGCACGAGAGGCTCCGTGCCCATTTCGGTTGAATGCTCCCCTGGGTGAAGAAAGGAGGGGATTCCTGGCTCACGCAGCCTGGCCAGGCTGCGCCTGGTCAGGTCTTCCGCGATCGGCACCAGCCGGGGCCAAACCAGCCCGGACGAGCATCACGCGTGCGGAGTTCTTGTCCCTGGGGGACACGGCTCCGCAGGCGGTGCAGGTGTACGTGCGCAGACCCAGCGGCAGTGCGTGCTTGGCTCTCGCTCCGCACCGTCCGCAGTCCATCGTGGTATGCGCCGGATGTACCAGCAGCACGGTGCGCCCGTGCTTGCGTCCCATCTCGACCAGGGCACGCTTGGTCGCGCCGATGGCTGCGTCAGCGGCCTTCCCGGCCATGGTCGACTTCGCCAGGAACTTCGGCCGGAAGTCCTCCACCGCGATCACGTCATGATCCCGGACCACGGACTTCGCCCATTTCCGAGCTGTGTCCTGACGCTGACGGGCCACCTTCTTGTGCAGCTTCGCCGCTTGCCTCTTCGCC
Organism: Streptomyces sp. NPDC058157; assembly: GCF_042884105.1. Lineage (NCBI taxonomy): Bacteria > Bacillati > Actinomycetota > Actinomycetes > Kitasatosporales > Streptomycetaceae > Streptomyces > Streptomyces sp. NPDC058157. The sequence goes on along the minus strand of NZ_JBHVUQ010000010.1, from coordinate 65,545 downwards.
CTGAGGTAGCCCTTCGAGGCCGCCTTTCCCCTGACCGGCTTCCTCCTGGCTGTCATTCGCTGATAGCGAGCCAGGTTCTTGGCGGCTTTCCTGCCGTAGCAGTGATGCGGTAGGTCGTGGTCATCGCTGGTGGTGGTCGCGGTCTCGCGAACACCCCAGTCGACACCGATCACCCGCCCGGACAACGGAAATGGCTCCGTTTGCATCGGAAGCACGAAGCTGGCGTACCAGTGCCCAAGGCTGTCGTGGTACACCCGCACACTGGACGGGTCGGCCGGCAGCGCCCGAGACCACACCACCCGCAGGACGATCCCCCCTGCAAGGTGCAGCTGTCCGTCCTTCAACCGGAAGCCACGCCGGGTGTAGTTCAGCGTGGCCGGCGCCTCGCGCTTCTTCTTCCACTTCGGCATGCCCGCCCTGCGTGCCATGGGAACGCCGTCGCGGATGTCCTTCTGCGCTTTGGCCCTGGACCTGCCGAAATCCCGGACCACCTGCTGTTGCGCGACCGAGCTGCCTTCTCGGAGCCATGCGGTCGCCCTGCGGGCTTCAGTCAGCATCTTGTCGAGCTGAGCTGGACCACACGTGCGTGTGCCGACGCCTTCGGGGCGATTGCGGTTCCAGGTCTGGACCTGCTTGGACTTGGCCACGCATTCGTTCCAGATCCAGCGGCAACGGTCCCACTCTTCCAGCAGCGCGGCGGACGCGGTGAACGACACGCGAAGCCGGTACGTCCACCTGGTATGCCGGGCGTCCTCCGCCTCCTCCGCCGTCACGGCACCAAGCTATGCGGAGATGGCCGCCCTACGGCATGAACGCCTGCTACCCATCCCATCGGGTGAACCGGCGCCGGGGGCGGACGCGGGGAACCGTGGGGGCGGGTCCGGCGTATTCACGGTGAAGGGGTGGCGGGGGAGGTCGGGGGGAGGCGGTCGGGGCGGTCCGGGGAGGGGATCGTCCAAGATCGAGCACCGGGTGCTGTGGTCCGGCGCCACTACGGCCATACTGCTGCGGAGCAGAGGGACCGAGGGGGAGGTCAGGGTGGCCATCACGACACGCCCGTCCGCGCCCGGGGGCGGCGGCGCCGGGGTGCCCGCAGGGCCGGCCGGGCGGGGTACGGCCTGGGCCGAGGGTGTGGAGCGGCTGCGCGCGGCGGCGACGACCGAGCCGGGCCGGCTGCGGATCATCGGCGCGGCCTTGGCCGCGCTGGTGCTGCTGTTCGGCGCGGTGGCGGTCTGGGAGATCTCGGGCCGGGTGACGGCCGCGCAGGACGTGGTGGGCCGCAGCCAGCCGCTGAGCGCGGACGCGGCGAGCATCTACCGTTCCCTGGCGGACGCCGACACGGCCTCCTCCAGCGGCTTCCTCGCGGGCGCCCAGGAGCCGCGCGAGGTCCGCCAGCGCTACGAGAAGGACATGGCGAACGCCTCCCGGCTGCTGGTGAGCGCCGCGGCGAACACCGGGGCGGGCGGGGAGTCCCGCAAGGAGATCGCGCTGCTCGGCGAGCAGTTGCCGCGCTACACCGGTCTGATCGAGCAGGCGCGCGCGAACAACCGGCAGGGCCTGCCGCTGGGCGGCGCGTACCTGCGCTACGCCAACGAGCAGATGAGCACGGTGCTGTTGCCGGCCGCCCAGCGGCTGTACGAGGCGGAGACCGGGCGGCTGTACACGGACTACGACGAGGCCCGGGGCTGGCCGCTGGCGGCGACGGGCGCGGGGCTGCTGGCGCTCGCGGCCCTGGTGTGGGCGCAGCGGCGCAACTACCTGCTCACGCACCGGGTCTTCAATCACGGTCTGCTGGCGGCGACGGCGGCGACGGCGGTGGTGCTGCTGTGGCTGACGGTGGGGCAGACGGTGGCCCGGTCCGGGCTGGGCGAGGCGCGGGCGGACGGCCAGGAGTCGCTGAAGGTGCTCAACGACGCCCGGATCGCCTCCCTGCAGGCGCGGGCGAACGAGAACCTGACGCTGATCGCGCGGGGCGCCGTGCTGGCCGAGGACAAGAAGTCCGACAAGTACGACGTGGACTACGCGAAGAACATGAAGCAGCTCGACGCGGGGCTGGCGCGGGCGCTGGAGCTGGCCGACGACGCGAGCGGCCGGGATCCGGTGGCGAAGGCGGCCGCGGGCGTGGCGCAGTGGAAGCAGCGGCACGCGGCGGCGCGGGACTCGGACATGAGGGGCGACTACGAGCTCGCCCTGCCCCAGGTGATCGGGGGCAAGGGGCACGAGGACAGCAGCGGGGCCTCGTTCGACACGGTGGACGCCTCGTTGGAGCAGGCCGTGGCGCATGAGCAGAAGCAGTTCACCCTGGCCGCGCGGGGCGGGCTCGGCGCGCTGGGCGGGCTGACGACGGGTGCGGCGGCGCTGGCGGCCGTCGGCGCGGGCGCGGCCCTCCTCGGTATCGGTCGCAGGCTTTCGGAGTACAGGTGAGTGCGATGCGGATACGGCGGACACCGGCGGAGCGGCCCGGCCGGCTGCGGCGTGCGGCGGGGCGGCTGCGCGGCTGGGGCGGGGTCAGTGCGATGGCCGCCGCCTGCGCGATGACGGCCGCCTCGGTGCTGCTGCCGCTGGCGCACTCCTCGCCGGCCGGCGGCCACCACCCCGGGGTGGTGCGGGAGCCCGCGTCGGTGGCGGCGGCCCCGTTCACCCTCACCGACACCTGCCAGGACCCGGAGGCCAGCCTGCGGCCGTCCGCGCTGGACGGGCCGGCGATCGAGCGGATCCGCAAGGCGGGCAAGCTGGTCGCGGGCGTGGACCAGAACAGCTTCAAGTGGGGCTACCGCAATCCCGACGGGCACCTCGACGGCTTCGACATAGACCTGGTCAAGGCCATAGCGAAGGACATCCTGGGCAACGAGGAGGCGGTCATCTACCGGGCCATCCCCACGAGCCAGCGCATCCCGGCGCTCCAGGAGGGCCGGGTGGACATCGTCGTGCGGACCATGACGATCAACTGCAAGCGGCTGGAGGACGTGGCGTTCTCCACCGCCTACTTCGAGGCGGGCCAGCAGGTCCTGGCGCCCAAGGGCTCCCCGATCACCGGGTACGACGCCTCGCTGAAGGGCCGGCGGGTCTGCACGGCCGCCGGGTCCACCGCGGAGGCGGCCCTGAAGTCGCAGGGCTACGGCTCGGTGCCGGTGTCGGTGCCGAACCAGCTGGACTGCCTGGTGCGGCTCCAGCTCGGCGAGGTCGACGGGATCATCACGGACAACGCGCTGGCCGCCGGGCAGGCGGCGCAGGACCCGTCGGTGCAGCTGGTCGGCGCGCCGTTCACCCGCGAGTTCTACGGTGTGGCGATGAACAAGGACGCCCCGGACCTGGTGCGCCGGGTCAACAAGGTGCTGGAGGACTACCGCGCGGGCGGTGACCAGAGCCGGTGGGCGACGTCCTACCGCAAGCACTTCGAGGACGTGCTGCCGAAGGCGGCGGTGCCGCCCGCGCCCAAGTACCGGGAGGGCTGAGGCCGGTGGTCGGGGTACCGCATGTCCACGGGGCGGGATCGGAGCCGTACGTGAGCCGGACGGGGCTGATGGACCGGGACGACGTCGACCGGGCGCTGACGCGCCTGGGCGCCGAGCACGAGGCCGTGGAGACCTCGCTGCTGGCGCTGCAGGACCACGCGGGGCGCCGGCTGCTGGAGGGCGCGGCGCTGAGCGGGGTCACCAAGGAGCGCTGGGCCGCCGCGGACGCGGCCGTGACCCGGCTGTGGACGTACTTCGACGCCTACAGCGGGGCGCTGGCCGCCGCGCGGGAGATCCGCGAGCGGCGCCGCTGGCCGAGCCGTGAGGACCTGGCGGAGCTGACGGAGCGGCTGCGCGGGCCGGGCGTGACGATCGCGGGGGCCGGGGCGGAGGGTGCCGCGCTGGCGGAGCGGTTCTCGCTGGCCGAGCTGGTGGCCCGGATGAACGAGTTGTACGCCGCCTCGCTGGACGTGGTGGTCGCCGCCGACGCCGTGTGGTCGGCGCTGCCGGCGCGCATCGACCTGCTCGCCGCCGAGCTGCACCGGACGCGTGCGCTGGCGCGTTCGGTGGGGGTCCGGCCGGGCGAGCACCCGTCGGGGGACGACCTGGAGGAGATCACGGCCGAGCTGGCGCAGCTGCGGGAGGCGGTGATCGCGGACCCGCTGGCGTTCTGGGTGCCCGCCTCGGGGAGTTCCGCCCCGGGCGGCGGCCGGCCCGACACCGGCCGCTACGACCGGGCGGCCCGCGCGCTGGACGACGTACGCCGGGAGGTGGAGGCGGTGCTGACGGTGCGGCAGGACGCGGAGGCCCGGCTGATCGCCCTGCGGGACGTGCTCTCGCGGGCCGACCGGACGCTGTCCGAGGCGCGGACGGCGCGCGGCGAGGTGCTGGCGAAGATCGCGGCGTCGGAGGTGCCGGCCGTCAGCGGCCCGCCGACGGCCCTGCAGGAGCAGCTGGCGGCGGCCGCCGAGTACCGCAGGCGGTCGCAGTGGCACCGGCTGTCCCCGCTGCTGGACGCGCTGGAGGACCGGGCCGAGGAGGAACTCCGGCGGGCCCGCGAATCGTTGACCGCGGTGACGGCACCCCTGGCGGTACGGGCCGAGCTGCGCGGGCGGCTGGACGCGTACCGGGCGAAGGTGGCCCGGCTCGGCCTGGCGGAGGATCCGCTGCTGGTCGAGCGGTACGACGCGGCCCGGCGGATGCTGTGGAGCGCGCCGTGCGACCTGCGTGTGGCGGAGGGGGCGGTGCTGCGCTACCAGCGGGCGGCGGCGGAGGCGCTGGCCCCGCCGGAGGACCGACGGCCCGGCGGGCCCGGGGAGGAGGAGACGTGAGCTTGATCGGATCTGCGTGCCTGCGCTCCGGCTGCCCGGGCGCGTACGAGGACATGGGCGGCGGCGAGGTGTACTGCGACACCTGCGGGCTGGCCCCGGTGGGCGCGGTCGCGGCGGGTGCGGAGGAGCTGGTGTCCCCGCCGACGGGGATGACGAGCGCCGCCCGGCACGGGGACTCCCGGGGGTCGGCGGGCTCGCGCGGCTCCGGGCGTTCCTCGGCTTCGGCGCGTTCGGCCTCCTCCCGGTCCTCGTCCTCGCGGCGTTCGGTGTCCGGGCGGCTGTCGCGTTCCCTGCCGGGTTCGGGGTCCAGCCGGTCGGTTTCGGTGCGCAGTTCGGGTTCGGCGCCCGGCGGGTCTGGGCGCAGCCGGCTGGGGGCGGGGCTGGTCAGCGTCCCGGAGGTGCCGCGTCCGGATCCTTCGGCGGCGGTGCTGGCGAACCCCGAGGTGCCGGAGCGCAAGCGGTTCTGCTCGCGTGCGGACTGCGGGGCTCCGGTGGGCCGGGCGCGGGGGGAGCGGCCGGGGCGGACGGAGGGGTTCTGCACCAAGTGCGGGCACCCCTACTCCTTCGTGCCGAAGCTGCGCGCCGGGGACGTGGTGCACGGCCAGTACGAGGTGGCGGGCTGCCTGGCGCACGGCGGGCTGGGCTGGGTCTACCTGGCGGTGGACCGGGCGGTGTCGGACCGGTGGGTGGTGCTCAAGGGCCTGCTGGACACCGGCGACCAGGACGCGATGGAGGCGGCGATCTCCGAGCGGCGGTTCCTGGCGGAGATCGAGCACTCCAACATCGTGCGCATCTACAACTTCGTGGAGCACCTGGACCAGCGGACGGGTTCGCTGGACGGGTACATCGTCATGGAGTACGTGGGCGGCAAGTCGCTGAAGGAGATCGCGAACGAGCGGCGCCGGCCGGACGGGCGGCGCGATCCGCTGCCGGTGGAGCAGGCGTGCGCGTACGGCATCGAGGCGCTGGAGGCCCTGGGGCACCTGCACAGCCGCAACCTGCTGTACTGCGACTTCAAGGTGGACAACGCGATCCAGCAGCAGGACCAGCTGAAGCTGATCGACATGGGCGCGGTGCGGCGGATGGACGACGAGGAGTCGGCCATCTACGGCACGGTGGGCTACCAGGCGCCGGAGGTGGCGGAGCTGGGGCCGTCGGTGGCCTCCGACCTGTACACGGTGGCGCGGACGCTGGCGGTGCTGACGTTCGACTTCCAGGGCTACACGAACGTGTTCGTGGACTCGCTGCCGGACCCGGAGCACATCGAGGTGTTCCAGCGGTACGAGTCCTTCTACCGGCTGCTGGTGCGGGCCACCGATCCGGATCCGGGCCGGCGGTTCGCGTCCGCGCAGGAGATGGCGGACCAGCTGACGGGCGTGCTGCGGGAGGTGGTCGCGCTCCAGACGGGCCGGCCGCGGCCGCAGCTGTCGACGCTGTTCGGCCCCGAGCTGCGGGTCCCGGACACCGCGCTGTACGAGGACACCCCGGACGCGGAGGTCTCCCGCCTGGGCGCCCGCCCCCTGCCCCGCCGCGGCTTCGCCCTCGGACGCCGCCGTGCGGCGGCCGCCGGGGCGGGCGCGGGGGCGCTCGCGGGGGCGCCGGGCCCGGATACCGGCTCCCTTGCGCGGGGACCCTGGGCGGCGGGGGCCCCAGGGGCGGGCGTGGCGGGGGCGAGCTTCGCGCCCGCCGCTGCGGTACCCGAGGTGCCGGGGGCCGGGATGCCGGAGCCGCAGCCGTCCGGGGCCGGGGCCGGGGCGGCGGCGTACCTGCCGTCCGGGCTCGCGGCGCCGGGATCCGGCGCGGGGAACTCCGTGCCGGGGAAGGCCGTTTCCGGATACGGCGGGCCGGGTCCCGGCGGGGCCGTCCGCGGTGGCACCGCGGGCGCGGCCGGGGTTTCCGTGCTCGGGACCAGCGCCACGCACGTGGGGCGCGCCGGGCTGCCCGGGCCCCGTCCCGCCCCGGTGGTCCCGGCGGCTCCGGCGACCGCCGCCCCCCTCCCCCTCCCGGCCGCGACGGCGGGACTGGCTCCGCTCGACGTCCGTGACACCGCGCTGGCCCTGCCCGTGCCGCTGGTGGACCCGGCCGACCCGAACGCCGGGTTCCTGGCGGGCCTGCTCGCCTCCGCGCCCGCCGACCTGCTCGGCGCCCTGGGCTCGGCCGCCTCCGACTCCGCCGAGCTGCGGCTGCGGGAGCTGCGCGCCCGGCTGGAGCTGGGCGAACTGGCCGTGGCCGCCCGGGCCCTGGCCGAGCTGGAGGCCGCGTACCCGGACGACTGGCGGGTGGTGTGGGCGCGTGGGATCGCCTCGCTGGCCACCGGGGACGACGAGATAGCGGCCCTGTCCTTCGACGCCGTCTACGACGCCTTCCCGGGCGAGCCCGCGCCGAAGCTGGCGCTCGCCCTGTGCGCGGAGATCCTGGGCCAGTTGGACAACGCCGCCGAGTACTACCGGCTCGTCTGGATCACCGACCCGGGCTTCGTGAGCGCGGCCTTCGGGCTGGCCCGGGTCCAACTGGCGTCCGGGGACCGGGCCGCGGCCGTCCGCACACTGGAGTCCGTACCGGAATCCTCGATCCACTACACGGCCGCACGGGTGGCGGCCGTACGGGCACGCCTGCGCGACCGGTCGCCGCAGGAGGAGTTGCTGGCGGACCTCGGGGCGGCGTCGGACCAGGTCGAGGCGTTGCGGCGGTTCGGGCTGGACCCGGAACGCCAGGAGCGGCTGGCTACGGAGGTTCTGGGCTCGGCCCTGGACTGGGTACTGTCGGGTAGCCGGGGTGCCGACCCCGGCCGGAGCTCGTTGCTCGGCAGTCAACTGGACGAGCGGGGGCTGCGCTTCGGCCTGGAGCGCTCCTACCGCGTCCTCGCCCGGCTGGCACAGCGGGGCGAGGAGAGGATCGAACTGGTGGAGCGGGCCAACCGTTTCCGTCCCCGGACGTGGGTGTGAGTGATGTCGATGCATCGGCTGTCTGGCTGCCCCAGCTGCGCGGAGCCCCTGGAGGAGGGTGACCGTTTCTGCGGGGTGTGCGGATACTCCCTCTCCTCCCCGACCCCTCCGCCGGACCGCACGCCGACCCTGCCCGACCCGGGCCCGGCCGGCGGGTCCGCGGACGGGGTTACCGGTCCCGCGCACGCGGCCCGGGTCCCGGCTCCGGCGGGCCGGGGCTTCGGCTCCCCCGCGGGCGGGGCCGACCCGGGCTACGGCGTTCCGGCGGGCGGCTACGCCGGTGCGCCCGCACGGCAGGAGGACCGGGGCTTCGGCTCGGCCGCCGGGGTGCCCGCGCCGGGCTGGGAGGGCACTCCCGCGACCCCGGGCTCCGTCCCGGCCGCCCCCGCGTCCCCCGGCGACGCCCCCTGGGGCGCCGCCCCGTACGGCGGCACGGACGACGCCCACCACGGCCGCCCCGGAGCCGCCGTGCCCGAGGGCCCGTACGGCGCCGCCGCACGACCGGAACCGCAAGCGGACCCCTACCCGGCCGCCCGCACGGACGACTACGGCGCCCCCGCACAGACCGCCCCGCACGAGGGCCCGTACGGGGCTCCGTACGGGAGCCCGCACGAGGCCCCGTCCGACCCCCCGTCGGGATTCCCGCACGAAGTCCCGCCTGCCGCAGCCCAGCAGGGGGACCCCCACCAGGGCCCTTACGGGGCCGGGGACGTGAGCCAGAGCGCGTACGGCGCCACCCCGCACGAGGGCCTGGACCGGGGCCCGGCAGCCGGCGCCCCGCAGGGGGACCCGGGCCAGGGCCCGTACGGCGCCGCCCGGCAGGGGGACGTGGACCAGGGCGCGTACGACGCCACCCCGCACGCAAGCCTGGGCCAGGGAACGGCCGCCGGCGCCCCGCAGGGGAACCCGCACGAGGACCCGTCCGCCTCCGGCCCGCAGGGGGAACCGGGCCAGGACCCCCACGCCGCCGCCCCGCAGGGCAGCGGTGGCGGGCGGACCTGTGTCGCCTGCCGGGCCGGGGCCGTGGACACCGACGGCTACTGCGAGCACTGCGGCCACGCCCAGCCGCGGGAGCGGGACCACCTGGAGGAGGAGCTGTGCAGCGTCGCCGCCGTCAGTGACCGGGGGCTGCGCCACCACCGCAACGAGGACTCCTTCGCGGTGGCGGCCACGGCCCTGCCCGACGGCTCCGCCGCGACCGTCGCCATCGTCTGCGACGGCGTCTCCTCCGCCAGCCGCCCCGACGACGCGTCGGCCGCCGCCGCCGGCGCCGCCAGCGAGGCACTGCTCGACGCGCTGCCCCGGGGCGCGCACCCGGCGGAGGCCATGCACGAGGCGATCCTCGCGGCCGGCGCCGCGGTGAGCGCCCTCGCCCCGCAGCCCCCCGGCGCGCAGAACGCCCCCGCCTGCACCCTGGTCGGGGCCGTCGTCAGCAGCGGTGTGCTGACCGTCGGCTGGGTCGGCGACAGCCGGGCCTACTGGGTGCCCGACGACCGCGCGGCCGTGCCCCGCCGGCTCACCGAGGACGACTCCTGGGCCGCCCAGATGGTCGCGGCGGGCCTGATGGGAGAGGCCGAGGCCTACGCCGACGTCCGGGCGCACGCCATCACCGGCTGGCTCGGGGCCGACGCGTACGACCTGGACCCGCACACCGCGAGCTTCAGACCCGACCACCCCGGCGTGGTCGTCGTCTGCACCGACGGCCTGTGGAACTACGCCGAGTCCGCGGTCGACATGGCCCGGATCCTGCCGCCCGACGCGGCCGAACGGCCCCTGCACTGCGCCCAGGTGCTGGTCGGTCACGCCCTCGACGGGGGCGGGCACGACAACATCACCGTCGCCGTGGTGCCGTTCGCGGCCGCGCCGCCGGAACCCGAAGCGGAACCCGAAGCGGAAGCGGAAGCGGAAGCGGAAGCGGCGGAGGCGTCCCGCGCCGAGCCGCCGCACCCCCTGGGCTGAGCCCCGTCCGCCCGCCCCGGTCCCCGCTCCGCCCCGACAGCCCCCGAGGAGTCACCCCGATGGCGAACTTCGCCAAGCCGCGCGCCCCGCGCTTCAGCATGGAGGTGTACCAGAACGAGTTCCTCCCCCAGGGCGGGCGGGACGTCCACGCCATCGTCACGGTCACCTCCAGCGGCGGCGCCACCGCCACCACCGCGCGGGCGCTCGGGCAGGACGCGGCCGTGGTGATCATGGTCGACTGCTCCGGCTCGATGGACTACCCGCCGGAGAAGATGCGCGGCGCCCGCGAGGCCACCGCCGCCGCGATCGACACCCTCCGCGACGGCACGGCCTTCGCCGTGATCGCCGGTACCCACGAGGCCCGCGAGGTCTATCCCGGCCAGGGCCTCCTCGCCACCGCCGACGCGACCACCCGGGCGCGGGCCAAGGAGGCCCTGCGCGGCCTGGGCGCGGGCGGCGGCACCGCCATCGGCACCTGGCTGCGGCTGGCCGACGGCCTGCTGCGCCGCTCCCCGGCCGCCATCCGGCACGGCATCCTGCTGACCGACGGCCGCAACGAGCACGAGGACCCGGCCGTGCTGCGCGCCACCCTCGAAGCCTGCGCCGGCCGCTTCACCTGCGACGCGCGCGGGGTGGGGACGGACTGGGAGGTCAAGGAGGTGACGGGGATCGCGAGCGCCCTGCTGGGCTCCGCCGACATCGTCGCCGATCCGGCCCACCTCGCCGAGGACTTCACGCTCATGATGGAGAAGGTCATGGGCAAGGAGGTCGCGGACGTCGCGCTGCGCGTGTGGACCCCGGTCGGGGCGGAGATCCGGTACGTCAAGCAGGTCTCGCCGTCCGTCCAGGACCTGACGGGCCGCCGCGCCGAGGCGGGGCCGCGCGCCGGGGACTACCCGACGGGCTCCTGGGGTGACGAGTCGCGCGACTACCACCTGTGCGTACGGGTGCCGGACGCCTCCGTAGGCCAGGAGATGCTGGCCGCCCGCGCCTCGCTGGTCCTGCCGGGGCCGCCCGGCGGGCCGGGGTCCCCGGTTGCCCAGGGGCTGGTCCGGGCGGTGTGGACGGACGACCTCGCCGCGTCGACCGCGATCAGCCCGCAGGTGGCGCACTACACGGGGCAGGCGGAGCTCGCGCAGGCTATCCAGCAGGGGCTGCATGCCCGCAAAATGGGCGATGTCGACGGCGCCACGGCCAAACTCGGCCGTGCCGTGCAGTTGGCGAGCGCCTCCGGGAACGCCGACACCGCCAGACTGCTCTCCAAGGTGGTGGATGTCGTCGACGCGGCGGCGGGTACTGTGCGCCTGAAAGCCAAGGTCGCCGATGCCGACGAGATGACCCTTGAAACGCGTTCGACACAGACCGTCCGAGTGAAGAAGACCTGAGTAGACGCCTGCGGCGATGACGCGGGCAGAAGGGGGAAGCGCCGCGATGCCGACCTGTCCGAACGGGCACCAGTCCGCCTCCGACGACTGGTGCGAGGTCTGCGGCCACCGGATGGCTGCCCCGGTGGGCCCCTCCGCGGCCTCCTCCTACGGCTACCCTCCGACCACCGGTGAGCCGACCGCCCAGGCGGAGTTGTGCCCGCAGTGCAGGACCCCGCGCGAGGCCATGGCCCCGTTCTGCGAGGAGTGCCGGTACAACTTCCTGACGCGGACGGCGAACCCGTACGCCCCGGCGCCGGCCGCCCCCGACGCGGGCCCGGCCGGTACGGGTGCGCAGTCCCCGGCCGCCCCGGTGACCGGCGGCACCCCGCCGCCCCCGCCGCCGCTCCCGCCCCAGCCGGTGTACTCCCAGGACCACTTCGAGTACCAGGGCTCCCGGCCCTCCCGGGTCAACCGCCCGGCCGAGCCGCTCCAGGACGAGGACGACTGGCTGCTGCCGCCGCCGGCCGCCCCGGAGCCGCCCGCCCCGCAGGTGGCGGTGGCCCCGCCGCCCCCGCCCGTGGCACCGGCGCCGGTCGAGGCGTCCTTCCGGCCGTCCGCCCCGGCGGAGTACCCCGTGGAATACCCGGCGGAGTACCCGGCGGCGCCCGTTCCGGAGCAGTCCGGCACCGGCGGCTCCTGGACGGCGACGATCGGCCCCGACCGCTCGTACTTCATGGCGATGATGCAGCGCAGCGGTCCGGAGGCGGCCGGGCTCAACCTGCCCGCCTACTCCCCGGAGTTGCACCTTCCGCTCTCCGGCGGCCAGATCACCATCGGCCGCCGCCGCGCCTCGACGGGCGAGTCCCCGGACATCGACCTGTCGGTGCCGCCGGAGGACCCGGGCGTCTCGCACAGCCACGCGGTGCTCGTCCAGCAGCCCGACCTCAGCTGGGCGGTGGTGGACCAGAACTCCACCAACGGCACCACCGTCAACATGGGCGAGGAGCCGATCCAGCCCTACGTCCCGGTCCCCCTCGCCGACGGCGACCGGGTCCACCTGGGCGCCTGGACCACCATCACCATCCGGCGCGGCTGACCGGCTAGCCGTTCCCCTCCCCCAGGGGCCACACGTAGGGCCCCTGGGGGTCGTCGAGCCAGGCCCACTGCCCCTCGGCGGTGACCGTGACCCCGAACCGCTCGCGGGCCGGCCGGCCTTCGCCGCGCCACAGGTCCAGCGCCTCCCGGGGGCGCAGGACGCCCGCCGTCAGGATCAGCAGGAACTGGAAGCGCTCGTTCTCCACGAGCTCGTACGGGACCCCGTGCAGCGGACCGCCCGCGCCGGGCGGCGGCGGTCCGGCCGTGGCCCCGCGCAGCGGGACGAAGTAGGCGGAGGTGTGCAGGAAGCGGCCCTCCGCGAAGTCCGCGTCGCGGACCGTGAGCGCGATGAGCCCGGTCGACAGCGGGGCCAGGATGCGCGCCCCGGGCCGGCACTGGCCGAGCCAGGCGTGCGGGACCAGCGGCAGGGTGCAGGTGACCAGGATCCGGTCGAAGGGGGCGCGGGAGGGGCAGCCGCGCGCCCCGTCCCCGGTGACGACGGCGGGCCGGTAGCCGAGCAGCGCCAGGTGCGCCCGGGCCGACTCGGTGATCTCCTCGTCCAGGTCCACCGTGGTGACGTGCTCCTCGCCGAGCCGGTGGCAGAGCAACGCCGCGTTGTAGCCGGTGCCCGCGCCGACCTCCAGCACGTCGTCCCCGTCGCGGACGTCGAGGGCCTCCAGCATCCTCGCCATCAGCGAGGGCTGGCTGCTGGAGGAGAGCAGCTCGCCGTCCCGCAGCCGGGTCGCGAGCGGGGCGTCGGTGTACACCCCGCGCAGCCAGCGGGCCCGGCGCTCGGGATCGGGGTCCTCGGCCCACAGCCGCTCGTGGCCGGCTCCACGGCCGGTCCAGAAGTACGGCACGAAGACGTGCCGGGGGACGGCCGTGAAGGCGGCCCGCCAGGCCGGGTCCTCCAGCGCCCCGGCGGCGGTGAGCTCCCGCACCTGGGCGGCGTGCGCGATCTCCCGCAGATCGCGGGCCGGCTCCCGCGGTCCCGTTCCCCGCGGGGTGCGCGCCGCGTGTGCTCCGCCCTTGCCGCCCGTGCCGCCCGTGCCCATGTCTCCACTGTGCGGCGGGCGGCCGCCGCGTGCGAGCCCTCCCTGATCCGGTGGGGGCGGGCGGTCCTAGGTCCGGGGTCCTCCGTCCGGGTGTCTGAGACGATGGTCGGGTGAATGACGATCCGCAGAGCAACGTCCAGGAGACGACCTTCTTCGAGCAGGTGGGCGGCGAGGAGACCTTCCGCCGTCTGGTCCACCGCTTCTACCAGGGTGTCGCGGAAGACCCGCTGCTGCGTCCGATGTACCCGGAGGGGGACCTCGGGCCCGCCGAGGAGCGGTTCGCGCTGTTCCTGATGCAGTACTGGGGCGGCCCGGGCACGTACAGCGAGAACCGCGGGCACCCGCGCCTGCGCATGCGGCACGCCCCGTTCCAGGTGGACTCCGCGGCGCACGACGCGTGGCTGAAGCACATGCGGGAGGCCCTGGACGAGCTGGGCCTGGCGCCGGAGCACGAGGCGCAGCTGTGGCGGTACCTGACGTACGCGGCCGCCTCGATGATCAACACGGCGGGCTGAGACGTCCGAGACCTCGTACGGCCCCGCTGGAGGGCGGGGCCGTACGTTCTAGACCGGGCGGACCTGGAGGGTGCCGAGCCCGCCGACCGGGCCGGGACGGCGGGTCGCGACGGACCCGTAGGGGGTGCTGAGCCGCAGCCAGCCGCCGGAGGCGAACAGCGCCACCGGGGCGGGGGCCGCGGCGGCGCCGGGCGCGGGGGCCGGCACGGTGGCGCGTACGGGCCGCAGGAAGCCCAGGGACTGCGCGGCGTGGGCGGCGCGCAGCGGGAGCTCGGTGTCGCCGAGCGTCCGCGACCAGATCTCGCGGCCGATGCGGTCACGCTCGGAGCGGGTGCGGTGCTGCGGGGGCAGGGCCTCGTCCCGGGCCCGGAACTCGGCCACGGCCGCGGCGAGGGCCGCCCGTACGGCCTCGGGCGCGGGCAGTCCGGGCACGGGCTGCCAGCCGCCCTGGGGCGGCAGGACGCCCGTCCAGGGCGGGCCGGTGACGGCGCCCGGCACCCGGGTTGCGGCTCCGGCCTCGTCGACCGACTCCAGCAGCTCGCCCGCCGACACGGTCACGTCCAGCGGCGTCGCGAGGGGTGCGGCGAGCCGCACCGCGCGGACGGCGAGGACCTCGAAGGACGGCGGCCGTCCGAAGACGGCCAGCGCGCCGCCGCCCGCCCGCGCCTGCAGGCGGACCGCGGCGGCGCGGTCGTAGTGCACCAGCCGGCCCAGGAAGGCGGCGAGGTCCGCCGCCTCCCCGGAGTCGGCGAAGTGCAGCTGTTCGGTCATGCCGCGATGCGCCCTTCCGCGCCCTTGCGGCGGTCGGCGACCCGGCTCGCGGGCTCCTCCAGGTACTCCTGGAGGAAGACCCGCTCCTCGTCCGTGATGCGGCGCGGCCGCCCCTCGGCGAGGTTGTACGGCACGACGACCGTCTCGGCCCGGACGTAGACCGTCTCGGGCGCGTCCTCGGTCGCCTCGTCCTTGACCTCGTAGCGGATGGTCAGGGACGCGGCGCCTATCCGGGTGACCCAGGACTCGATGAGCACCGGCTCGTGCCGGTGCACGAGCGGCAGCTTGTAGTCGATCTCGTGACGGGCCACGACGGAGCCGCCCGTGAAGGACTCGCTGCCCTCACCGGGCGCCAGGCGGAACATGAAGTCGATGCGCGCCTCCTCCAGGTAGCGGAGGAAGACCACGTTGTTGACGTGCCCGAAGGCATCCATGTCCGCCCAGCGCAGTGGGCACCGGTAGTGGTGTCTGGCCATGTGCGACCTAGCCCCGGGTGAGCTTCTTGTAGGTGGCGCGGTGCGGACGGGTGGCGTCCGGGCCGAGCCGCTCGACCTTGTTCTTCTCGTAGGACTCGAAGTTGCCCTCGAACCAGAACCACTTCGATTCGCCCTCGTAGGCCAGGATGTGCGTGGCCACCCGGTCCAGGAACCAGCGGTCGTGGGAGACGACCACGGCCGCACCGGGGAACTCGAGCAGCGCGTTCTCCAGGGAGCCCAGGGTCTCGACGTCGAGGTCGTTGGTGGGCTCGTCGAGGAGCAGCAGGTTGCCGCCCTGCTTGAGGGTGAGCGCGAGGTTCAGGCGGTTGCGCTCACCGCCGGAGAGCACGCCGGCCGGCTTCTGCTGGTCCGGGCCCTTGAAGCCGAAGGCGCTGACGTAGGCGCGGGACGGCATCTCGACGTTGCCGACGTTGATGTAGTCCAGCTCGTCCGACACGACCGCCCAGAGGGTCTTCTTGGGGTCGATGTTGGCGCGGCCCTGGTCGACGTACGAGATCTTGACGGTCTCGCCGACCTTGATCTCGCCGGAGTCCGGCTTCTCCAGGCCCTGGATCATCTTGAAGAGCGTGGTCTTGCCGGCGCCGTTCGGACCGATGATGCCGACGATGCCGTTGCGCGGCAGGGTGAAGGACAGGTCGTCGATGAGGACCTTGTCACCGAAGGCCTTCGAGAGGTTGTTGACCTCGACGACGATCGAGCCCAGGCGCGGGCCCGGCGGGATCTGGATCTCCTCGAAGTCCAGCTTCCGCATCTTGTCGGCCTCGGCCGCCATCTCCTCGTAGCGGGCGAGACGGGCCTTGGACTTGGCCTGGCGGCCCTTGGCGTTGGAGCGGACCCACTCCAGCTCCTCCTTGAGGCGCTTGGCGCGCTTCTCGTCCTTCTTGCCCTCGACCTTGAGGCGCTCGGCCTTCTTCTCCAGGTAGGTGGAGTAGTTGCCCTCGTAGGGGTGCGCGCGGCCGCGGTCGAGCTCGAGGATCCACTCGGCGACGTTGTCGAGGAAGTAGCGGTCGTGGGTGACGGCCACGACGGCGCCCTTGTACTGGGCCAGGTGCTGCTCCAGCCAGTTCACGGACTCGGCGTCGAGGTGGTTGGTGGGCTCGTCGAGGAGCAGCAGGTCGGGGGCCTCCAGCAGCAGCTTGCAGAGGGCCACGCGGCGCTTCTCACCACCGGAGAGGTTGGTGACCGGCCAGTCGCCGGGCGGGCAGCCCAGGGCGTCCATGGCCTGCTCCAGCTGGGCGTCGAGGTCCCACGCGTTGGCGTGGTCCAGGTCGTCCTGGAGCTTGCCCATCTCCTCCATGAGCTCGTCGGTGTAGTTCGTCGCCATTTCCTCGGCGATCGCGTTGAACCGGTTGAGCTTGGTCTTGATCTCGCCGACGCCGTCCTCGACGTTCTCGAGGACCGTCTTGGACTCGTCGAGCTTGGGCTCCTGCATGAGGATGCCGACGGAGTAGCCGGGCGACAGGAAGGCGTCACCGTTGGACGGCTGCTCGATGCCCGCCATGATCTTCAGGACGGTCGACTTGCCGGCGCCGTTCGGGCCGACCACGCCGATCTTCGCCCCCGGCAGGAAGTTCAGGAACACGTCGTCGAGGATCACCTTGTCGCCGTGCGCCTTGCGCGTCTTGCGCATGGTGTAGATGAACTCAGCCAAGAGAAACCGTCCGGCAGATCGATGGTGGGCAGATACACCCCATACTGCCGTACGTCCATCCCCGGGGGGAAACGCGTATGGTCAGCGCCCTGATCTGCGCCTGAGCGCGGCCGGTGGCGGAAAAGCCCGGCGGGGGCCCCGGGCGGGCGGCAGGATGGCGGCCGGTCCCGGTCCGGTCCGCATCCTTCGGAGGACGCTGCAGCAATGGAAAGCACCCTGGTCGCGCTCGCCGGTACGACGATCGCCGTGGTGGGGACGCTCCTGGCCCCCGTCCTGTCGCAGCGCCTGCTGTCACGGGCGCAGTCGGACCAGTTCGAGCGGCAGGAGCGGGCGGCCGACGCCCAGTGGGCGCGTGAGCAGCGGGTCGCCGAGAGGGACAAGCGGCGCGGGTGCTACGTGGCGGCGAACGCCGGCTACCGGCGGTACCGGGTCGAGCTGATGAACCACCTGTGGCGGGTGCACAGGGGTGAGGTCACCCCGGCTGCGCGGGCGGCGCTGGACGACGCCCGGCACACGATGCACGGCGCCTTCGCCGAGGCCCAGATGGCCGCCTCCGACCTGGTCCTGGCGGAGCTGGACGCGATGGCTCTGACGCTCGCCCGGGCGTACGACCGGGTCATGCGGCTGGAGGAGGCCGGCACCTCCTCGGAGGAGGTCTTCGAGGAGATACGGGTGATGCTGCTGCGGGCCAACGACCAGTGGATCGGGATGCGCGGGGTGATGCGGGCCGACCTGGGGGTGCCGGGGCCGGCCGGCCCGTGAGGTCTGCCCGTGCCGTCAGCGGGGGCGGTAGACGGGCAGGGCGTCGGGGAGGGTGTCGAGGAGCAGGGCCGACGGGGCCTGGGCGTATTCGCCGTCGTAGGCGAAGGGGGTGCCCGGCGGGATGTCCTCGATGTGCAGGCGGCGCACCCGGATGGCCACGTGCGCCGGGGAGCGGGTCAGCGGTCCGGCGAAGGCGGCGGCGAGCAGGCGGGGGCCGGGCCGGCCGCCGCCGTGGACCAGCCGCAGGTCGAGCAGGCCCTCGCCGAGTCCGTCGCGGCGCCGGGGGGTGGGCCCGGTGCCCTGGTAGGTGCCGTTGCCGGCGAAAAGCAGCCAGGCGCTGCGGGGCCGCCCGGCCAGCGTCAGCCGTACGGGCCGTTCGGCGCGCAGCACCCGCCAGGCGGCCGCGACCGCGGCCGGCCCGCCGCCGATCCTCGGCGCCCACCGCAGCCGGTGGCGCAGCAGCTCGGGGTACACCCCGAAGCTGAAGGTGTTCAGGAAGTAGCCCCCCTCCCCTCCCCCGGAGCCCACGGCCCCGGCGGAACCGGATCCCGCGGCCGGGACGTCACCGGAGTCCGGAGCCGGGGCGTGGCCGGAGTCCGGGCCCGGCGCCGCACCGGGACCGGAGACCGGGGAGGCGAGGGGGCCGGGTCCCGGGGACGCGAGGGCGCCGGACCCCGGGGCCGGGGTGTCGGGCCCCGGGGACGGGGTGTCGGGCCCCGGGGACGGGGTGTCGGGCCCCGGGGACGGGGTGTCGGCAGAGGTGGCCGTGCGGTCGGGGGCGGGCCCGGGGCGGGTGGGCCGTGGCGTGCCGGTCGGGGTGAAGCGGCCGACTGACACGCGGACGGCCTGGCCCTCGGCGATCGCCCGGCAGGTGTCCTCCGGGCCGGTGAGGCCGAGGTCGAGGGCGAAGTGGTTCAGGGTGCCCCCGGGGAACACCGCGAGCGGCACGCCGGCCCGCAGCGCGGCGGTCGCGGCGGCGTTGACCGTGCCGTCGCCCCCGCACACCCCGAGCACCGCCGACCGGGCCGCGGCGGCCGCCAGCTCCGCCGCGAGCTCCTCGCCCCCGCACTCCACGACCTCCGCCTTCGGCAGCCGGTCCCGCAGCGCGTCGAGCGCCGCGGCCCCGGCCGTGCCCGCGCCGGTGTTCATCACCACCGTCAGCCCGGCCCCGTCCGGCAGCGCGGGCACCCCGGCCGCCGGCCGTTCGTCGCCCGGGACGGCCCGAGCCTGCTGCACGCCCCGCGCGAGCTCGCGCACGGCGAACCCGGCCGCCACCCCCAGCAGCGCGCCCGCCGCCACGTCCGACGGGTAGTGCACCCCGGTGTAGACCCGGGAGAACGCCACCGACGCGGCCAGCGGCGCCACCGCGGCCCCCCACACCGGGGACTCCAGCGCCAGCCCCGCCGTGAAGGCGAAGGCCGAGGCCGAGTGCCCGGACGGGAAGGAGGTGGTCCACGGCGGCACGGCCGGCTGCCGTACCAGCGGCACCCCCTCCATCAGCGGCCGCGGCCTGCGCACGGACCACTTGCCGACGGAGTTGACGGTGGCGGAGGCCAGCGCGAGCGAGGCGGCCGCCCGCAGCGCGGCCCGGCGGGTGCGCGGCGACCCGAGGGCCGTGAGCGCCGTGGCGATCCCGCCCCACAGCACCCCGTGGTTGGCGGCCCGCCCGAGCGCGGGCAGCGCCCGCTCGGCCGCGGGCCAGTGCCGTCGGGCCACGGCGTCGAACAGCCGCCGGTCCCACTGCGCGGCGGTGCCCCGCCAGGTCAGTCGCTGATCATGATCTGCCATTTCCCGCGCTTACCCCGGGCCCGCCCGCGTGAAGCACGCCGCCGCCCGTTCAGCCCTCCGTCTCCCCTTCCTCCCCTTCCAGCGGCCGCTTGCGCAGCAGCAGGACCACCATGCCGCCCAGCACCACCAGGCCCACCGCCAGCGAGGCGATCACCGGGGTGGCCGCGGAGCTGCCGCTGACGGCCAGCCGCTCCTCGTCCGGCGACTGCGTCTCCGGACCGGCGGTACCGGTCGGGATCACCTCGGCGCTGCCGGCCAGGGTGCCCACCTTCCCCGCCGGGCCGGCCGGCGGCTGCGGCCAGACCGCCGATGCGGTGGCGGTCGACGCCGACTCGCTGGAGCCGGCCACGACCTGCGCCTCGTCCGGGATCCCGCTGCTGAAGACCCGCCCGACCGGCACCTTGGTCGAGCCCTGCACGATGACCGAGGCCGTCCCGTCGGGGGTGCCGGCGGGCACCTCGAAGTACAGGCGGGTGCCGTCGGCCGCGGCGGTCACCGGCTGCCCGTCGGCGTCCACCACCCGCACCCCCATGGCCACGGCCGCCGCGTCCGGGGTGACGGACACGCTCTGCGCCCCGGTGCGGACCGTGACGGGGCCGATCCGGCTGCCGGCGGGTCCCGCCACCGGACCGGAGACCCGGCCGGGGTCCAGCCGGAGCGAGGCCGGGGGCTCCGGCAGCCGGCCCGCCTCCCGCTGGAGGTAGTCGGCCAGCTTCTCGGCCGCCTGGTCGGTGGCCTCGACCTGCGCGCCCTCCGCCAGCCGCCAGATCGCCACCTGGGTCCCGGCAGCCGCGCTCTCCGCCGTCAGCGCTCCGGCCCCGGCCGCCTTCGCCAGCCCGGCCAGGTCGTTGTGCTGCGGGTAGGAGTGCTCCAGCACCCAGCGGATCCGGCCGCCCGCCTCGGCGTTGCTCCCGAGGGGGCTGCCGCCCCAGCCGCTCTCGGTGTAGTGGGCCTGCGGCTGCGCGTTGCCCGCGACGCCGACCCCGTACGTCTGGAGCATGCCGCCGCCGTCGACGCGCATCTCGTAGAGCCCGGCCGGGATCTGCCGGACCGAGCCGTCCCGGGCGTGCAGGACCGCCTGGCCGTAGGTCTTCAGCCCGTCCAGCACGGCGCTCGCACCGCCGGCCGCCGCACTGGCCACCGCCTGGTCGTCGGCCCAGGCGCGGGCCCCCGGGGCGGCGGTGAGGGCGGCGGCGGCCAGCAGGGCCACGGCCAGCGGCCGCCGCACGGCACCGCGCACCGCGTTCCCCACGGCCGCGGAAGCCGCCCCGACGCCGACGCCAGGCAGCCCGTCATCCATGCGACCACCCGCGCGGGGTTCGGGAACCGGACGGCGGTCGAACAGCGGACGGGGATCGGGAACAGGGCCCGCAGAGGCGGCGGAAGCAGCGGGCACGCTCGTAAGCGGAACCACCGGCGGGGCCGCCGCGGCGGGGGCCGGTCCGTCCGTGGACGCGGCGGGGAACTCGGAGGACGCGCAGGACGCGGGAACAGCAATCGACACAGTCTTCCCCTTCGGGCCAAAGACCCAGGTGCCCGTGAGTACCGGGGAATCCTAGCCTCATCGAACACTCAGACCACCCCCGCCTTCTGAGGGCCCATCAGCGGGGTCTCCGTCTTGACCACCCTGCGGAAGGCCGCAGTTCCACGGTTCAGGTCGTGTCCGACGGCGAGCGCGTCGATGTCCGCCGAAAACCAGCGGACCCCTTCGCCGTCCGGCGGCCCTTCCCTGACCCTCAACCGCCCGTGCACCACGAGCGGTTCCCCCACCGAGACGGAACTCGCCAGGTTCACCGCGAGCACCCGTCGCGCCCACACGGTGTAGAAGCTGGTCGTGCCGTCCGTCCAAGCCTCGGTCCGCCGGTCGAAGTACCGCGGGGTCACCGCGAAACGGAACCTCGCCGACGGTCCGGTCACCGTCTCCTTGAAGTCGATCTGCGTCGCCACGTGCCCCACCAGCGTCACCAGGGTGTCGTTCATCCCGGCCGCCTCCCCACGTTCCGTACGACCCGCGCGGACCGTCCGCACGAGGTACGACCATGCTGGCCCGTCCCACCGGCGGACCGCCGCGGCCTGTGGACTACTGGCGGGTTGTGGACAACCTCGTCCCCCCTGCGGAGACGGTCGCGTACTGCTCGCGCACCTCCCGGTAGCGCAGCAGCTCGGCCGCCACCGGTTCCAGCACCCGCGCCCGGCCGCAGCCGGCCGCCGCCTGCCGGAGCCTGCGCTCCGCGTCCTGCCCGTACCTGCGCGCGGGGCCGCGGGCCGCGATCGAACAGGCCCACTCCACCAGCGGCCCGCCGACGATGCCCGCCACCATGAACAGCACGGGCGGCAGCAGCCTGGGCTCCAGGACCCCCGCGATCTGCCCGACCAGCCACAGCCCGCCGAAGATCTGCACCAGCGTCATCGCGGCCTGCGCCAGCACCGCCGCCGGCCACCAGGCGGGCCGGGGCGGCTTCGCCCCGGGCGCCGGGACGGCCGGGCCGAGGGTCACGGCCAGCTCGTCCAGCGCCTCCGGCAGCCGGGCGGCCCCGCGGACCGCTGTCTCCCGTACGGCCTGCGCCCACGGCTCGGGCAGCCCGACGACCGCCTCGTCCGCGACGGTCCGCACGGCCTGTTCCACCCGCTGCCGGGCGGTCACCTCCTCCTCCGCGGGCCCGGCCGCGACGGGCGCGGCGGAGCGGCCGATCACCGCCAGGGCGGACAGTCCGGCCAGCGAACGGGGGGCGCGCCGGTCCTCGTACCAGCGCCACAGCCGCAGCCAGGGCGTGCCGCAGGCCTTTCCGGCGTTGCGCCGCCAGGCCCGTTCGGCCGCGAGGCCGGCCGCGTACGCCCCGACGGCCTCGGCGAGCCGGTCCTCGAACTCGGCGCGCGCCGTCTCGCCGATCTCGGGCCCGGAGGGGCTGCTGTGCCCGTCGGCCACGTACAGCGGGCGCAGGCGGGCGGCGGCCCGGTCGACGTCGGCGGCGATCCGCCGGGTCGCGGCGCCCTTCTCCTGGGTGAACTGTCCGAGGAGCTCGCGCAGTTCCCCGACCCCTTCACCCGTCAGGGCGGACAGCCCGAGGACGGTGGCACCGGGTTCGCCGTGCTCGCCGAGCGCGATGCCGTCCTCGTCCAGGAGCCTTCGCAGGTCGTCCAGGACGAGGTCGGCCGCCTCTCCGGGGAGCCGGTCCACCTGGTTCAGGACGACGAACGTCACCTCCGCGTGCCCGGCCAGCGGCCTCAGGTACCGCTCGTGCAGGACGGCGTCCGCGTACTTCTCCGGGTCGACCACCCAGATCACGGCGTCGACCAGGGCCAGCACGCGGTCGACGTGTTCGCGGTGCACGCCGAGCGCCGAGTCCAGGTCGGGCAGGTCGACGAGGACCATCCCGCGCAGGGCTTCGGCCTCGGAGGTCTCGCGGGGGCGGCGGCGCAGCCGTCCGGGGATCTCCAGCCGGTCCAGGAGGCCTGCGGCCCCGTCCGACCAACTGCAGGCGATCGGCGCGGCGGTGGTCGGGCGGCGCAGCCCGGTCTCCGAGATCTGCACTCCGGCGAGTGAGTTGAACAGCGTGGACTTGCCGCTTCCGGTGGCTCCGGCGACGGCGACGACGGTGTGCTGGGCGGACAGGCCCCGGCGCGCGGCCGCCTCGTCGAGGACCCGGCCGGCTTCGGCGAGGGTCTTCCCGTCGAGTCGGGTGCGGGAGAGTCCGACCAGCTGACGGAGCGCGTCGAGGCGGGTCCGCAGGGCCTGGGCCTCGGGGCTGAGCGGGGGCGCGGGGGCCTTGCCGCCGTCGCTCCCGGCGCCGGAGACGGCGCGCACGAGGGCCTCCTCGCCCTCGTACGTCTCCTCGTACCCCTCCTCGTCCGTCTCCCGGGCCGGCCCCTCCCCCGGCTCCTCGGCCGGGAGCCCGTCCTCGGCCCCGCGTGAACGGGCCCTGCCGAAACCCCCCTTGCGGGTGGTCCGGTGGCGCGAGCGGGCGATGAAGCCGTCGTCCCAGCGGTCGGCCGCGCGTTCGGCGGCCCGGCCGCCCGTGCGGCCGTCCGTGCGGCCGTCCGTGCGCCCGTCCGTGCGGTCCGGGTCGCCGCCGGTGTCCGCGTCCGTGCCCGGGGCGGCGGTCCGGCCGGCGGCCCGGTCGCGGACGCGGTCACCGGCCCGGTCGCGCAGGCGCACCCCGTCCCCGTTCTGGTCGCGGACGTGGTCGCGGTCTCCGGCCTGATCGCGGTCGCGGTCGGTCAAGGCGGTCACCCCCTCACCTCTCCTTCTGCAGTACGGACAGCGCCGCGATCAGTTCGGCCTGTGGTTCCGGGGTCACTTCGAGCGCTTGGAGCGGAGCGAGCCGGCGGTCCCGCTCGGCGCGCAGGACCTGGTCGAGGTGGTCGCTGACCAGTTCCCCGCCCCGGTCGCGCAGGCGTACGGCGGCCTGGACGCCGATCCGCTCGGCGAGCTTCTCCCCCGCCGGGCGGGCCCGTTTGCCGCCGAGGAGGGCGGCGACGAGGAGGGCGGCGATGCCGTCGGGGTCGGGCGCGGGCTGCCTGTCGAGCTTGGCGACCTCCTCCTCCGCGAGTTCCTCCAGCACGCGCCGCCAGCGCCGTACGGCCATGCCGATACGTTCCGCCGCCTCCCGGTCGGGGCCGGGCAGCGGAACCGCCCCGGCGGCCGGTTCGCGGCGCCACACCTCGGCGATGCGCTCGTCGGCGGCGGCGACGGCGCACTGGAGCAGCGCGGCGAGGGATTCGGCCAGGGAGTCGAGGAGTTCGTCGGCGCTGGTGTCGAGGGGGTAGCCGCGCCAGCGGGTGAGGGCGTCCCCGGCGAGGACCGCGCCGCTGTCGAGGCGGCCCTGCACCCGCTTGCCCTCCCTCTTGTACGCGTCCTCGACGGCCGAGGTCAGCCGGACGGCGGCGGCGTGCTGGGCGGCGACGGCGGAGGCGAGTTCGGGCATGCGGCGCCGGAGGGAGTCGAGCGCGCCGAGCGCCGTGCGGCCGACGGCGTACTGGCGGGCGGCCGGGTCCTGGACGTGGTGGCTGAGCCAGGCGAGCAGCGGGGCGACGGCGCTGGCGGGCAGCAGTCCGCCGCCGCCGGCCGACTCGGGAAGCTCCGGCACCGTGAAACGCGGCAGGTCGCCCAGTCCGGCCCGGGTGAGCAGGGCCCCGTACTGGCGCGAGACCTCGGCGAGCACCTGGTGCGGGACGCGGTCGAGGACGGTGATCAGGGTGGCGTTGTACTGCTTGGCGGTGCGCAGCAGGTGCCAGGGGATGGCGTCGGCATACCGCGACGCGGTGGTGACCATGACCCAGACGTCGGCGGCGCAGATCAGCTGGGCGGCGAGGGTCCGGTTCTCGACGACGAGGGAGTCGATGTCGGGGGCGTCGAGGAGGGCGAGGCCGCGCGGGAGGGTGGAGACGGTCTCGATCCGCAGCTCGCGGGTGGCGGCGGCGCGGTGCGTTCCGGGCGGGCGGCCCTTGCGGGCGGGGAGCAGGTCGTCCTCGTCCTGGGGTGCCCATACGCGCATGAGGTCGGGCAGGACCCGCATCCCGGCGAACCAGTGGTGGTCGTCGGGGTGGCAGACGAGCACCGGTGTGCGGGTGGTGGGGCGCAGCACTCCGGCTTCGCTGACCTGGCGGCCGACGAGGGAGTTGACGAGGGTGGACTTACCGGCTCCGGTGGAGCCGCCGACGACGGCGAGCATCGGCGCCTCGGGCGCCTTGAGCCGGGGTACGAGGTAGTCGTCGAGCTGCGCGAGCAGCTCGGCTCTGGTCTGGCGGGCGCGCGGGGCGCCGGGCAGGGGCAGCGGCAGACGCACGGACGCGACCCGGTCGCGCAGGGCGGACAGGGCATCGAGCAGCTGAGGCCGAACATCCAAGGTCACCACATGCGAAGAATGCCCAATTTGGGACCATTTTTGAAGCTTATACGCCCTCTGCGCGCCGACCGCGACTCCTGTGGGACATCATGGACACGGAGGACGAGTGGGACGCAGGCATAACGAGTGCACAACACCCAGGCCGCCGCGGCGCAAAAGCGGTGCGAGAATCGCACCTGCCTGCGATTATCGGGACCGCTTCACCGAACCTCCACAACGTGGCACGCGAGGGAAGCAACCGGGACAAGGCAACCGGAGCCCTATCCTTGACCCGGCACCGACCGCAGTCCCACCCCCACCAAGGGGCTCCAGGCCACCACGGTCACCACCGGCCCCCGTAGCTCAGTGGATAGAGCAGGCGCCTTCTAAGCGCTTGGCCGCAGGTTCGAGTCCTGCCGGGGGCACTCTTCCTCCTCTTCGCCGGAGAACCCTGCGCGGCGTCCCGGCGGGACGCCGTCCACGGCTGGCGAAAAATCACCCGATCAGATCCTTGCAGGCGCAAAACGGCCGTCGCCCGGTCGGGCGGCTCAGGGCGCCGGCGACGGCGCCGGGCCGGAGTCCGCGGCTGCTCCGAAGGCCCTGACCGCCTGGTAGTAGGTCCAGGCCGTACCGTCGCACGAGGCCTTCTTACCCCCCGAGTACCGCGCGCAGACCCGTTCGAGGTCCGCGTGGAAGGCGGCGTCCAGCCGGGACTTGTTGGGCTGGAACGCGCCTGCCGCCCGGTAGTTGCGGTAGCCGAAGTCGTGGCGGGCGCACGCCGCGCGGAACGGGAAGCCGAAGGGGTTGTCCGGGGAGGTCGTGCAGTAGTCCGTCGACCAGTCGAACCCGTACGCGGCCCAGTCGGCCCGGTGCGCACGGGCCTCCAGCCAGGCGTCCTGGCTGGCCGCGGCGGCCTGCGTCCAGCGGCTCAGCACCTGCGGCTTGTCCGCCGGGACCGCCGGGAGGGCCGGGACGGCGGACGCGGGGGAGGCGAGGAGGAGCAGGGCGGCGGCGACGGCCGCCGCGGAGGCGGACAGACGGCGCGCGAGGGGGCGACGGGGACCTCCGGGGGCGGGGAGGGGACGCGTGGGGGCGGGGAGCGGACGCGTGGGGGCGGAGAGGGGACGCGTGAGGGCAGGGAGGGGACGCGTGGAGGCGGGAAGGGGGCTGCGGCGCATGGGCGTTCCTGCGGGGGCGCGGCGGCGGGCGGCGGCCGCCGCGGTGCTGAGTTCCGAGGGCCTTCGCCGCACCGGGGGTTGACCGGGGCTGCCCCTATAACGCGGGCCGGGCCCGGGCGTTGCTGCCCGCAGCGGGTCGGCCGCGCCCGGCACCACTCTCAGGTATGAGTCCGTATGCGACTTCCAGCAGAGCCGAAGTTGGTACCGGGGAGGGACGCGGTGATGACTTCCGCCGCGAACACTTGTCGGTATGAACCGTCGTCCGCTCGTCATCGCCGCAGCCATCGTGGGAGCCCTCGCCACCGCGGCCTTCGCGCTGCCCAATCTCCCGCCCAACCCGCTCACCAACGCCCTCAACGACCGGTTCTTCAAGGAGAAGGGCCGGCACTTCGCGACCGCCGGAGCCGCCGAGGCGCACACCCGCGGCGACCGGGCCCTCGCGCTGCCCAGCTGGATGCCCAAGGACGCCACGGACATACGGATCCAGGCCCGCGCCGACGGCAAGGCCCGGCTCATCCGGTTCACCCTGGGGAAGACGCCCCTCGACGGACCGCAGTGCGCCGAGGAGCCCGCGAAGAAGGCGGGCGGCCCCCGGCTGGGCGCCCGCTGGTGGCCGCGCGACGTCCGGGCCGAGGCACGGCCCGAGTGCCGCGACCACTACCAGTACCAGGTGTCGGTGCGCGGCAAGAAGGTCTACGCCTGGACCGACGGAACGCCCTCCCCGGGGTCCCGAATACCGCAGGGCACGCCGGCCGACCCGCGGCCCGGGGCCGTCCCGGCCGTGCGCCGCTGACGGGTCAGTCCCGTGCGAGGGCCTCGGCCGCGGCGCGTGCGAAGCCCTCGGGGTTGTCCAGCATGACGTTGTGCCCGCAGTCGGGGACGGGGACGACGGCGACCCCGGCGGCCTCCAGGGCCTCGGCCCCGGCGGGGGCGCCGTCCGCCTCCGGGTGGAGGAAGGTGCGCGGGACCTTCAGCGCCAGCAGCAGCTCGCGCATGGTGGGCGTCGTGCCCGCGGCGAGGTGCACGGCGCTGCGGTACAGCCCGGTACGGTCCGCCAGCCGCATGGTCGACCACCAGTGGGCGCCGGCCCGGTCGCGGACCTCGGCCCAGCCGCCGGCCAGGAACTCCTCCTCCGTGTAGGAGGCGATCCCGCTGCTGCCCGCCGTGCCCGGAGCGGGTGGCAGGGGGTCCAGGTTGGCGTCGACCAGGACGAGGCGGGAGACCAGGTCCGGGTGCCGGGCGGCCAGCACGATGGCCACCGCGCCGCCCATGCTGTGGGCGATCACCTCGGCCGCGTCGACGCCGGCGGCGGTGAGCGCCCGCGCCACGGTGTCGGCGTGCGCCTCCAGGGTGTACGGGAAGGCCTCGGGCCGGTCGCTGTGCCCGTGCCCGAGGAAGTCCAGCAGCAGCGAGCGCCGCCCGGCCAGCCTCGGGTGGACGGCGCTCGCCGCGAAGTAGGCGGGGGCGGTGGCGCCGAGGCCGTGCAGGTAGACGCGGGCCGGCTCCTGCCCCGGGAGTTCGACCCAGCGGATCCGGTCGTCTTCCGGCGTCACGACGGCACTGCGCACGGTGTGATTCCCCCTGGTCCACGGTGATCTCCAGCACGAGGTTAACCGGGACGCCGGCCGCCACCACTACTCTCGTGAGGTGATCGAGGAACTGAACCAACTCGACGGTGCGGCACCGCGGACCGGAGACCTCCCGAGGGGTTCCGCAGTGGCGGTGTGGTCGCTGGACACCACGCGCGGGGTGATCGGCGGCCACGAGGCCGAAGGGGCCGAGGCGCTGCTGGACGCCGACGAGCGGAAGCGGGCGGCCCGTCTGGTGCGGCCAGGCGACCGGCGCACCTACCTGGCCTCGCACCTGGGGCTGCGGGTGCTGCTCGGCTCGTACCTGGGCACGGCCCCCGAGCAGGTCCGGCTCGTCCGTGAGGACTGCCCGAACTGCGGCGGCCCGCACGGGCGGCCCGCGGTGGCCGGGGGCGGGGTGCACTTCTCCCTGTCCCACAGCGGCGGGCTGGCGTACCTGGCCTTCGCGGCGGTGCCGGTGGGCGTGGACGTGGAGGCGCTGCCCGGCGCGGCGGCGGTGGCCGACGTCCTGAGCAGCCTGCACCCGGCGGAGGTGGCCGAGATCGGCGAGCTGCCGGAGGACGGGCGGCGGGCGGCGCTGGCCCGGGTGTGGTCCCGCAAGGAGGCCTGCCTCAAGGCCACCGGAGCGGGCCTCGCCAACGGCCTGGTCGAGCCCTACGTCGGCGCGGCCCCCACCCCCGCCCGGGTGCCGGGCTGGACCCTGCGCGACCTCCCGGCACCCCCCTCCTACGCCGCCGCACTGGCCCTGCGCACGGCCTGAGGGCGCGCCCGTCCCGACGCACGTGCGCGCCCGCCTGACGGTCAGTGGCCTGACGGCGCGGCCGGGGTCGGGGCGGCGCGCCCGGTGGGGTGGTGTGTCGTGGGGCCAGTCGGCGCACCCTCCGCGCGGGGGTGGCCGGGCGGGCCGAGCATCGGGCGCATGACCGTGATGACCGCGTTCCTCCCGGCCGCCGCCCTGCTGGCGGCGGCCACCGTGCTGCCCCCGCAGCCCGCCGCGCACGCCGCCGGCGCCGATACGCCCACCGCGCCCTACGTCGTCGTCCTCAAGGACGCCACCACCCGCGCTCCGGCCCGTGCCCTGGCCGCCGAGGCGACGGAGGCGGGCGACCGGGTGGACGCTGTCTACGACACCGCCGTCAGCGGGTTCGCCGTGACCACCACCGCGGCCCGCGCCGCCGCGCTCGCCGCCGACCCCCGGGTGGCCTCCGTCGAACCGGACGCGGTGTACCGGATCTCCGACCCCGCCGCCCCCGCCGACCGCGCCCCCGAGCGGCCCACCGCCCCCGGGAGCCAGCCGCAGGCGCCCTGGCACCTCGACCGGCTCGACCAGCGCGCGCTGCCCCTCGACGGCGCGTACGCCTACCCCGCGACCGGCGAGGGCGTCACGGTCTACGTGGTCGACACCGGGATCAACACCCTCCACCAGGAGTTCGGCGGCCGCGCCCGGACCGGCTACAACGCGCTGTGGATGGAAGGCTCCGCCGACTGCAACGGCCACGGCACGCACGTCGCGGCCACCGTCGGCGGGGCCACGTACGGGGTCGCGAAGGGGGTCTCCCTCGTCGGGGTGAAGGTGGCCGACTGCCGGGGCGACGCGCGGCTGTCGCACATCCTGCGCGGCCTCGACTGGATGGTGAAGGACGTCGTCCGCGGCGGCCTGCCGCTGCGGCCCGCCGTCGCCAACATGAGCCTGGGCGGCTCCCGCAGCCACTCCATGGACGCCGCCGTCATCCGCGCCGCCGCCTACGGGATCACCGTCACCGTCGCCGCCGGCAACGAGGGCCGCGACGCCTGCCTGGGCTCCCCTTCTGGCGTCCCGCAGGCCCTCACGGTCGCCGCCACCGACGCGAGCGACCACCACCCCTCCTTCTCCAACCACGGCCCCTGCGTGGACCTCTCGGCTCCGGGCGTGGCCGTCGTCTCCGCCTGGAAGGGCTCCACGACCGCCCTCGCACGGGCCACCGGCACCTCCATGGCCGCCCCGCACGTCGCGGGCGCCGCCGCGCTGCTCCTGGCCGGCGGCACGGTCCACTCCCCCGAGCAGGTCCGCGCGGCCCTGCTCCGCGACGCCGCCCCGGACCTGATCACGGGCTTGCCCGCGGGCACCCCGAATCTGCTCCTCCAGGTACCCAAGGGCGCCTGAACCCCGCCCACCGGTCACCGACCGGTCGGTATCCGACCTCCGGTCCCACCAGGTCTGATGGGACATCAATGTCTGTGTGCTTCGCACCCGGGCAATCCATTGACTTCTCTGCACCGCGACGCGTCAATGACGGCCATCCGCACCGGCTCGGCCTCCCCCACACAGCGGGTGGGGGGAGGGTTCGTCATGACGAAGGAGTCGCGACCCAGTGAGTTCGAGAACGCTCAAGCGAAGAGTGCTGGCCGGGGCGGGCGCGCTGTCCCTGGCCCTGACGGGCGGCGTCGTGGCCCTGACCGGGCCGGCGCAGGCCGCGACCAAGACCACTCCCGTCCCCGTGAAGTGCGTCGCCCCCGCCCCCCAGCCGGGCGCGAACGGCAACCAGGACTACACGATCACGGTGCCGGACACCGCCAAGGCGGGTGAGACCGTACCGATCACCATCGACCCGGGCGAGACCCCGGTCATCCCGATGTTCACCATCGACACGGTCAACACCATCAAGGCGAAGCTGCTCGTCGGCGGGGTCGCCCAGACGGTCACCAGCCCCGCCGTCCCCAGCCACCAGGAAGCCAACAAGAAGTCCGACCCGCCCGCCTTCTCCGGCACGATCAAGATCCCGGACGGCAGCGAGGGCACCACCATCCAGATCACCATCGACCAGGTGGTCACCGACGCCGACCTCGGCGGCACCGTCTACACCACCACCTGCACCCCCGACCCGCGCCCCAGCGCCTCCGTCGGCTCCATCGCCGTCGAGGCCCTCCCCAAGGACCCGGTCACCACCAGGCTGACGCCCAACAGCGGCAAGGCGGGCACGGCCGTCGTCGCCACCGGCGCCAACTTCCCGGCCGGCCCGGTCACCTGCTCCGCCCTCCTCGCGGGCGCCGCCACCGGTGACACCGGCACCGGCACCGCGGACGCCTCCGGCGCCGCCACCTGCAACATCACCGTCACGAAGAAGGCCGACGCCATCAAGATCGACGGCTCGGTGCCGCCGGCCAAGCCGTTCGTGTTCGTCGAGGAGCAGGCCGGCGTCAAGAACCCGGTGGACGTCGAGGTGCTGCCCGGGCCGCTGGCCCTCGGCCCCAAGGACGGCCAGCCCGCCGTCAGCTTCGGCTCGGTGACCGTCAACGGCAAGGCCCAGTCGGTGTTCGGCGCGTTCAACGCCGCGACCGTCCAGGACTTCCGCGGCGGCACCCTCGGCTGGGACGTCACGGCGACCCGTACGCCGTTCCTGAACCAGACGACGGGCCACGCCATGGCCAAGGCCCAGCTCGGCATCCAGCCGTCCTGCACGGTGACCAACCCCGACAGCCCCAGCACCTGCACCGCGGGCGCGCCGGGCGCGATCACCGAGACCCCGATGAAGGTCGCCTCGCAGGCGGCCGGCGGTGACGAGCTGACCGGCGGCGAGTTCGCCGTGGGCGGCGCGGCGATGCTCCAGCTGCCGCCGTTCATGTTCGCCGACACCTACCAGTCGGTCGTGACCTTCTCGATCGCCTGACCGTCCCGCCCGGACGGACCCCGGTGGTGGGGGGGGGGGGGGGCGGC
>NZ_JBHVUQ010000010.1:0-34058 GCF_042884105.1 Streptomyces sp. NPDC058157 | reverse complement strand
TGGGGTGCTCCCACGTCTCTCGCGCCCGCCCGCCCCCGCGGCGCGGCCGCGGGGGGGGCGCCCCCCCGCCCCCCCACCACCCTCCCGCTTTCCCGTCGCGACCGACCCTGGAGAAGACCGCCCATGCGCCTGCGCACGACCGTCCTGCGCACCCTCCTGCTCGGCCTGTGCGCACTGCTGCTGCTCCCCGCCGTCCCCGCCGCGGCCGCGGACAACGGCACCTGGGGCGTGTTCCCGACGCCGCCGGCCGGGGCGGCGATGACCGACCGGGCGTACTTCTTCCACCAGGGCGCCGCCGGGGCCTCGATCGGCGACAGCGTGACGATCCTGAACTCCTCCGACAAGGAGCTGACCTTCCGGGTCTTCGCCACCGACGCCGTGAACACCCCCTCGGGCGGGGCCTTCGCCCTGCTGCCCGCCGAGACCCGGCCCAAGGACGTCGGGACGTGGATCGTGCTGCCGCCCGAGGCGGCGGGCACGGTCACCGTCCCGCCCAAGGGCCGCAAGGACGTCCCGTTCACCGTCAAGGTGCCCCAGGACGCCTCCCCGGGCGACCACGTCGGCGGGATCGTCGCGCTGAACACGGCCGTCGAGGGGATCACGAAGGAGGGCAAGGTCCAGGTCGGGGTGCGGCGCCAGGTGGGCGCACGGCTGTACCTGAGGGTGCCCGGGCCGCTGACGCCGGCCCTGAGCGTGGAGGACGTCACGGTCAGCCGGGGCGCCCCGCTGCTGCCCTGGACGAAGGACGCCCGCGCCACCGTCACCTACACCCTGGTCAACCGGGGCAACGTGGTGGTCGAGCCGAAGGTGACGGTGTCCGCGCGGGGCCTGTTCGGGCGCCGGCTGCTGGACCGGCCCGCCCGCGCACCGCAGCCGGCGCTGCTGCCCGGCCAGCGGATCGTCCTGACCGAACCCTGGCCGGACTCCCCCCAGTTGGACCGGGTGGCCGTCAAGGTCACGGCGAGCGCCGCCGCCTACCCGGACCTGCGCTCCGAGGCCGGAACGGACTTCCTCGCCGTGCCCTGGCCCGCGGCGGGCGTGCTCCTCCTGACGGCCGGGGCCGGCACCGCCCTCCTGGTGCTGCGCCGGCGCCGCCGGGCGGCCCTCCCCGAGCCGGAGCCCGCCCCGGACCTGGCGGGGGCGCGCTGAGCGAAGACGGCAGGAACCCCCGGCCGGTGAGGGTTGGCCGGGGGTTCCTGCTGCTCAGGGGCTGCGGACGGGGCCGCGGCCGAAGGGGGCGTCAGTGGTTGCGGGGGAAGCCCAGGTCGACGCCCGCGTGGTCCTCGGACGGGTCCGGCCAGCGGGTGGTGACGACCTTGCCGCGGGTGTAGAAGTGGATGCCGTCGTTGCCGTAGATGTGGTGGTCGCCGAAGAGGGAGTCCTTCCAGCCACCGAAGGAGTGGTAGCCCACCGGCACCGGGATCGGCACGTTGACGCCGACCATGCCCGCCTGGATCTCCAGCTGGAAGCGGCGGGCCGCGCCGCCGTCGCGGGTGAAGATCGCGGTGCCGTTGCCGAACGGCGAGGCGTTGATGAGGGCCACGCCCTCCTCGTAGGTCTCGGCGCGCAGCACGCACAGCACCGGGCCGAAGATCTCGTCGCGGTAGGCGTCGGAGTCGGTCTTGACGTGGTCGAGGAGCGACAGGCCGATCCAGTGGCCGTTCTCGTGGCCCTCGACCGTGTAGCCGGTGCCGTCCAGGACGACCTCCGCGCCCTGGTCGGCGGCGCCCTTGACGTAGGAGGCGACCTTGTCGCGGTGGGCGGCGGTGATCAGCGGGCCCATCTCGGACGCCGGGTCGTTGCCGGGGCCGATCTTGATCTTCTCGGCGCGCTCGCGGATCTTCTCCACGAGGGCGTCGCCGATGGCGCCGACCGCGACGACCGCCGAGATGGCCATGCAGCGCTCGCCGGCGGAGCCGTAGGCCGCGGAGACGGCCGCGTCGGCGGCGGCGTCCAGGTCGGCGTCCGGCAGCACCAGCATGTGGTTCTTGGCGCCGCCCAGGGCCTGGACGCGCTTGCCGTTGGCGGAGGCGGTGGTGTGGATGTGGCGGGCGATCGGCGTGGAGCCGACGAAGGAGACGGCGGAGACGTCCGGGTGGGAGAGCAGGGCGTCGACGGCGACCTTGTCACCGTGGACGACGTTCAGCACGCCCGCCGGGAGACCGGCTTCGGTGGCCAGCTCGGCCAGCTTGTTCGCGGCCGACGGGTCCTTCTCGCTCGGCTTGAGGATGAAGGTGTTGCCGCAGGCGACGGCCAGCGGGAACATCCACATCGGCACCATCGCCGGGAAGTTGAACGGGGTGATGCCCGCGACCACGCCGAGCGGCTGGCGGATGGCGGCCACGTCCACGCGGTTGGAGACGGACGTGGACAGCTCGCCCTTGAGCTGCGTGGTGATCCCGCAGGCCAGCTCGACGATCTCCAGGCCGCGCGCGACCTCGCCCAGCGCGTCGGAGTGCACCTTGCCGTGCTCGGCGGTGATCAGCTCGGCGATGGCGTCGCGGTTGGCGTCCAGCAGGGCGCGGTAGGCGAACAGCACCTTGGTGCGGGCGGCCAGCGAGGACTGGCCCCAGGAGAGGAAGGCCTCCTTGGCGACCTGCACCGCGGCGTCCACCTCGGCGGCGGAGGCGAGGGCGACCTGCGTGGTGACCTCGCCGGTGGCCGGGTCGGTGACCGGGCCGTAGTTGCCCGACGCGCCCTCGACGGTCTTGCCACCGATCCAGTGGTTGACGGTCTTCATGCCAATCTCCTTGCGTGGAAAGCTCCGGCGTCAGCCGGGAAGGGAATCGCGTCTTTGCCCCAGACCACCGCTTCGGCGAAGTGCCGCTGCGTGATGCTCTGACCCGCGCTTGTGATCGGATCGCGAACGCTCCTAGCGTCCACGACGTGGGAACTGCTTCTTCGGTGAAGCGGACGTTCAAGTACCGCTTCTATCCGGACGATGCGCAGGCAGCCGAGCTGCGCGCGACGTTCGGGTGTGTGCGAAAGGTCTACAATCTGGCCCTCGCCACCCGCACTGCTGCCTGGGCTGACCGGCGGGAGCGGGTGGGCTACGCCCAGACGTCGGCGATGCTCACCGCGTGGAAGAAGACCGAGGAATTCGCCTACCTCGCCGAGGTGTCCTCGGTTCCGCTCCAGCAGGCGTTGCGGCATCTGCAGACAGCGTTCGCGAGCTTCTGGGCGAAGCGGTCGAAGTACCCTCGCTTCAAGTCCAAGCGCGGTTCCAGGGCGAGTGCCGAGTACACGCGCAGTGCGTTCCGCTTCGTCAACGGCCGGCTCACGCTCGCCAAGATGGCAACGCCCTTGGACATCGAGTGGTCCCGACCCCTGCCGGAGGGGACGGCCCCGACCAGGGTGACGGTTTCCCGCGACAAGGCCGGGCGCTGGTTCGTGTGCCTGCTGTGCGAGGACACCCCGGCTCCTCTGCCCGCCGCCCCGCACGCGGTGGGCATCGACGCCGGACTGACGGCACTGGTCACCCTCTCCACCGGGGACAAGGTCGTCAACCCGAAGCACGAACGCAGAGACCGCGAACGCCTCGCTCGCGCCCAGCGAATGCTGTCGCGGAAGACGAAGGGCAGCAAGAACAGGGGCAAGGCACGGACCCGGGTTGCCCGGATCCATGCCCGGATCGCCGACCGCCGCAGAGACCACCTGCACCAACTGACGACTCGACTCGTGCGCGAAAACCAAACGCTCGTCATCGAGGACCTCAGCGTCGGCAACCTGCTCAGGAACCACAGCCTCGCCCGCGCCATCTCCGATGCCGGCTGGCGTGAGCTGCGGGCCATGCTGGAGTACAAAACGGCCTGGTACGGGCGGGAGCTGATCGTCATCGACCGGTGGTTCCCCAGCACGCACCTGTGCTCCGCCTGCGGGGCACTCGCTGCCAAAATGCCCCTGACCGTCCGGGAGTGGACGTGCGAGAGCTGCGGGACGCCCCATGACCGGGACGAAAACGCAGCGGTGAATCTTCTGGCCGCCGGGCTGGCGGTCGCTGCCTGTGGAGCGGGTGCAAGACCTCATCGGGAGTCCTCCTCTCGGTCGGGGCGGTCCGTGGTGAAGCAGGAAACCCCACCCGCGAGGGTGGGAATCCCCTCCCCCTAGGGGCGGGGAGAGGCCAAGCTTGCTCCTTCACAGATGGCGACGTCGCTGCGCGGCTTGCCGGTCGTACTCTTCGCGGGCCTGGGCCGCCGACGCACGGGTCGCGGTCTCGGCCACGGGAACATCCCACCACGCCTGTGCCGGGGGTGGGCCCGACACAGTGTCGGGTGTTCGGGTCTGTGCGTAGACACATGTGGGACGGTCGGACCCGCGCGCCTCGGCCAGGGCTTTTCGCAGGTCACCGATGGTGCGGGTACGGATCACGGCCATCCCGAGGGAGGCGGCGTTCGCCGCGAGGTCCAGCGGAAGGGGGTCGCCGGTGTACCCGCCGTCCGGCCCCCTGAAGCGGTAGGCCGTGCCGAAACCCTCGCCGCCGACCGCGCCCGAGAGGCCGCCGATGGAGGCGTAGCCGTGGTTGTCGAGGAGGACCACCTTGAGCGGGACGCCCTCCTGGACGGCGGTGACGAGCTCGGTCGGGTTCATCAGGTACGAGCCGTCCCCGACGAGCGCCCACACCGGCCGGCCGGGGGCCGCCAGGGCCACCCCGAGGGCGCCGGGGATCTCGTAGCCCATGCAGGAGTACCCGTACTCCACGTGGTACTGGTCCGCGGAGCGGGCCCGCCACAGGCGGTGCAGGTCGCCCGGGAGGGAGCCGGCCGCGTTGACGAGCACGTCGGTGTCGTCGACGAGGGCGTCCAGGGCGCCGAGCACCTGCGCCTGGGTGGGGACGGCGTCCTCGTCGGGGGCGTGGAAGGCCTGGTCGACCAGGGCCTCCCAGTAGACCTTCGCCTGCCGGTACGTCCGCTCGTACGCCGGGTCCACGCGGTGGCCGGCCAGCTCCGCGCGCAGGGCGTCCAGGCCCTCGCGGGCGTCCGCGACCAGGGGGAGGGCGGCCTGTTTGTGGGCGTCGTACGGGTCGAGGTTGAGGCCGAGGAATCGGACGCCGGGGTCCTGGAAGAGGGTGGAGGAGGCGGTGGTGAAGTCGGTCAGCCGGGTTCCGGCCGCGATGACGAGGTCGGCGGCGCGGGCCAGGTCGTCGGCGGTGGCGGTGCCGGTGTGGCCGACGGCCCCCACCTCGGCCGGGTGGTCGTGGCGCAGGGCGCCCTTGCCCGCCTGGGTGGCGGCGACGGGGATGCCGGTGGCCTCGGCGAAGGCCCGCAGCGCCTCCTCGGCCCCGCTGTGCCGGATGCCGCCGCCGGCGATCAGCAGGGGCCGTCGGGCCGCCCGTACCGCCTCGGCGGCGGCCCGCAGCCCGGCCGTGTCGGGCCGGGGGCGGCGCACGTGCCACACCCGCTCCGCGAAGAACTCCTCGGGCCAGTCGTACGCCTCCGCCTGCACGTCCTGCGGCAGCGCGAGGGTGACGGCCCCGGTCTGCACGGGGTCGGTGAGCACCCGCATCGCCTGGAGGGCGGCGGGCACGAGGGCCTCGGGGCGGGTGATCCGGTCGAAGTAGCGGGAGACGGGCCGCAGGGTGTCGTTGACGGAGAGGTCGCCCGCGTAGGGGAGCTCCAGTTGCTGGAGGACCGGGTCGGCGGGCCGGGTGGCGAAGGTGTCCCCGGGCAGCAGGAGGACGGGGATCCGGTTGACGGTGGCGAGGGCGGCCCCGGTGACGAGGTTGGTGGCGCCGGGCCCGATGGAGGTGGTCACGGCCTGCGCCGAGAGCCGGCCGCACTGGCGGGCGTAGCCGACGGCGGCGTGCACCATGGCCTGTTCGTTGCGGCCCTGGAGGAAGGGCATGGCCTGCGGTCCGCTCTCCAGCAGGGCCTGCCCGATGCCGGCGACGTTGCCGTGCCCGAAGATCCCCCAGGTGGCGGCGATCAGCCGCTGCCGGCGGCCGTCGCGCTCGGTGTACTGGCGGCCCAGGAAGCGTACGAGCGCCTGGGCGGTGGTCAGCCGGACACTGCGCGGCGCGGTCACGGGGTCTCCTCCTCGGGACGGGGGGCGGGGGGTGCGGGCCGGTTCAGCGGGAGCCTGGGATCGACCTCCTGCCCCGCCCACGTCCCGCGAATCCAGGCGTGGTCGGGATGGTCGCGGATCAGCCACTCGCGCGTCGGGTCGGGGCCGGCCATCACGTTCAGGTAGTACATGGCGTGGCCGGGCGCCGCGATGGACGGGCCGTGCCAGCCGTCGGGGATGAGGACGACGTCACCCGAGCGGACCTCGGCGAGCACGTCGGTCTTCCCGGCGGGCGAGGGCGTCACGCGCTGGTAGCCGACGCCGGGGGTGCCGTCGTGCGGGGCGATCTCGTAGTAGTAGATCTCCTCCAGGCGGGATTCCTCGCCCGGGTGGTGCTCGTCGTGCTTGTGGGGCGGGTAGGAGGACCAGTTGCCGCCGGGGGTGAGCACCTCGACGGCGATGAGCCGGTCGCAGTCGAAGGCGTCGGCGGCGGCGAAGTTGTGCACCTGGCGGGAGCACTGGGCTGCGCCGCGGAGCTCGACGGGGACCTGCGCGGCGGGGCCGTAGCGGGGTGGGAGCCTTCGCTCGCAGCGGGCCCCGACGAGCGCGAACCGGCCGCCTCCGGCGGAGGTCAGCCGGGCCTGGGCGTCCCGCGGGAGGTACGCGAAGTCGGTGGGCCCGTCGAACACGGAGGCGCGGCCGCCCAACCGGAACGTCCCTGCGGGGCCCTCCCCCACCCCGCCCCTTCTCCCCCGGCTACCGCCGGGGGGACCCCCAGAAACCGGTGGCTCCGCCCCGAACCCCGTTCCGTGCGCTCCGCGCCCGGTGCGCTCAAACGCCGCGCGGGCTGGAAATTGCCGCTCCGGGGCGGAGCCCCTGGGGGTCCCCCCGGACGGAGTCGGGGGAAGGGGCGGGGACGGCTCCGTGCAGCGGACCTCGCAGCCGCCCGACAGCGGGAGGACGATCCACTCCGACTCCCCGCACGCGTGCGCGTACACCTCCCCCGGCGCCAGCTCCAGCACCACCAGCCGGGTGAACTCCATCCCCGTCTCAGACAGCACCGGCACGGCCCAGCACCTCCTCCACCTCGTGCGGGAACGGCATCGCCGTGGAACAGGCGAGCCGCGAGGCGACGATCGCCCCCGCCGCGTTCGCGTACCGCAGCACCCGCTCCAGCCCCCACCCCGCCAGCAGCCCGTGGCACAGGGCCCCGCCGAACGCGTCGCCGGCGCCCAGGCCGTTGACCACCGTCACCGGCACCGGCGGTACCTCCACCTCCGTGCCGTCCCGGTGGGCGGCGAGCACCCCTTCCGGGCCCCGTTTGACCACCGCCAGCTCCACCCCCGCCGCGAGCAGCGCCCGCGCGGCCGCGTACGGTTCGCGCTCGCCGGTGGCGACCTCGCACTCCTCCGCGTTCCCCACCGCCACCGTCGCCAGCGCGAGCGCCCGCCCGTACCAGGGCTCCGGCGGGCCGTCGTGCCACAGCATCGGCCTCCAGTCGAGGTCGAAGACGGTCGTCCCGGACTTCGAGCGGGCCTCCAGCGCGGCCAGGGTCGCGGCGCGGCTCGGCTCGGCGCTGAGTCCCGTGCCGGTCATCCAGAACACCCGTGCCGCCCGCACCGCTTCGCGGTCGATCGCGTCCGGCTCGATCTCCAGGTCGGGCGCCTTCGGGAGCCGGTAGAAGTAGAGCGGGAAGCGGTCCGGCGGGAAGACCTCGCAGAAGGTGATCGGCGTCGGGTACTGCGCGACCTCCCCCACCCACCGGTCGTCGACCCCGAACTGCCGCAGTTCACCGCGCAGATACGCCCCGAAGGGGTCCGCTCCGGTCCGGCTGATCATGGCCGTGCGCCGGCCGAGGCGGGCGGCGGCGACGGCGACGTTGGCCGGGGATCCGCCGAGGTACTTCCCGAACGTGTCGGCCTCCGCGAGCGGTACGCCGGTCTTCAGCGGGTAGAGATCCACCCCGATCCGCCCCATCGTGATGAGGTCGTACGCGGTCCCGTGCCCGGTCCCGTCCCCTGCTTCCCCCGTGGTCACGTCGGGCACTCCTCCCACTCGCACCGCACTCGTCCTCCCTTTCCCCTCGGACCTCGCACCCTAAGGTGGCCGTCATGACCTCCTCCCCGCCCGCGTTGACCCGTATCCGTGTCGGTTCGGCTCCGGACTCCTGGGGTGTCTGGTTCCCGGAGGATCCGCTCCAGGTGCCCTGGGACCGGTTCCTCGACGAGGTGTCCGGTGCCGGGTACGAGTGGATCGAGCTCGGCCCCTACGGCTATCTGCCCACCGATCCGGCCCGGCTCGCCGACGAGACCGCGAAGCGGGGCCTGCGGGTGTCCGCCGGAACGGTCTTCACCGGACTCCATCACGGCCCGGCCGTCTGGGAGGAGACCTGGGCGCACGTGTCGCGGATCGCCGCGCTGACCCGGGACATGGGCGCGGAGCACCTGGTGGTGATCCCGTCGTTCTGGCGCGACGACAAGACCGGCGGGATGCTGGAGGATCCGGTGCTCACGCCCGCCCAATGGCGTGAACTGACCTCCCAGACCGAGCGGCTGGGCCGGGAGGTGCGGGAGCGGTACGGGCTGCGGATCGTGGTCCACCCGCACGCGGACACCCATGTGGACACCCCGCAGAACGTGGCCCGGTTCCTGGACGCGACCGATCCGGAGCTGGTGTCCCTGTGCCTGGACACGGGGCACTACGCGTACTGCGGCGGGGACAGCGTCGAGGCGATCGAGGCCTTCGGGGAGCGGATCGGCTACCTGCACCTCAAGCAGGTGGACCCGCGGATCCTCGCCGAAGTGGTGGCGGACGGGGTTCCGTTCGGGCCGGCCGTGGAGCGCGGGGTGATGTGCGAGCCGCCGTCGGGGGTGCCCGCGCTGGAGCCGGTGCTGGCGGCGGCGCAGCGGCTCGGGGTGGAGCTGTTCGCGATCGTGGAGCAGGACATGTACCCGTGTCCGCCGGACCGTCCGCTGCCGATCGCCCGGCGCACCCGGGCCTACCTGCGCTCCTGCGGGGCCCGCTGACCCCGGCAGCTGTTTTTCGTAGGAAGTGGGAAGCAGGAAGCAGGAAGGGGAAGGACGATGAACACGCTCGGGATCGCCGTCATCGGCACCGGGAAGATGGGCGCCGACCACGTCCGGCGCATCGGCGACACGGTGGGCGGGGCGCGGGTGGTGGCCGTCGCCGATCCGGACGCGGAACGGGTCAAGGCGGTCGCGGCGGGGGCGGGCGGCGCGGCGGCGTTCACGGATCCGGCGGCGGCGATAGCGGCCCCCGGGGTGGACGCCGTGCTGATCGCCTCGCCCGGGCCCGCCCATGAGGAAGCGATTCTGCACGCCCTGGAGCGGGAGCTGCCGGTGCTGTGCGAGAAGCCGCTGACCCCGGATCCGCAGGGGGCGCTGCGGGTGCTGGAGGCGGAGCGGCGGCTGGGCCGGCGGCTGGTGCAGGTGGGGTTCATGCGGCGGTTCGACGCCGAGTACGAGCGGCTCAAGGAGCTGCTGGACGCGGGCGGGATCGGCCGGCCCCTCTTCCTGCACTGCCGGCACCGCAACGCCTCCTCCCCGTCGTTCTTCACCGGCGACATGCTGATCGCCGACTCCGTGGTGCACGAGGTGGACGCGGCCCGCTGGCTGCTGGGCGAGGAGGTCACGGCCGTGACGGTGCTGGCGCCACGGCCGTCGTCGGCCGCGCCCGAGGGGCTGGGCGATCCGCG
This sequence comes from Streptomyces sp. NPDC058157, assembly GCF_042884105.1. Lineage (NCBI taxonomy): Bacteria > Bacillati > Actinomycetota > Actinomycetes > Kitasatosporales > Streptomycetaceae > Streptomyces > Streptomyces sp. NPDC058157. The sequence continues at coordinate 24,343 of NZ_JBHVUQ010000010.1, read as the reverse complement.
CCTGGTGCTGCTGGAGACCTCGGGCGGGGTGATCGTGGACGTGGAGATCTTCGTCAACTGCGGGTTCGGTTACCAGGTGCGGTGCGAGGCGGTCGGGGAGTCCGGCACCGCGTCCATCGGCGACGGGCACGCGATGGTGGTCCAGTCGGGCGGCCGGTGGGGCGGGGAGATCGCCCAGGACTACACGGTGCGGTTCGCCGACGCCTACGACCGCCAGGTGCGGCGGTGGGTGGCGGCGGCGGCGCGGGGGCGGGTGGACGGCCCGGACGCCTGGGACGGGTACGCGGCCGCGGCCGTCTCCGAGGCGGGGCTGGCGGCGGCGCGCAGCGGCGTGCGGACCGAGGTGCGGCTGGCGGAGCGGCCGGAGCTCTACCGCTGAGCCGTGGCTCGTGTGCCGGATTCACCGGGCGACTCCTGTGCCGCGTGCGTCACAGGAGTCGCGCCCGTGTCACACATATCCGGATTACGCGGGTCTTCCGTCACAGGCGGTCCACAGCCCCTCCCCCGCCCTCACGGCGCGTCGTTCTCCGGGCACAAAGCGAGTGATCGTCAGTGTCCGCGCGCCGGCTCCCCCGACGGCCTCCCGGCCGGCCCCGGGGCGTGGACGAGGAGGTGTCGTGGATGAGCGACCGGCAGCTGTGGTCCTACAAGGAGATCGCCGCCCATATCCGGGTGCAGCCTGACACCGTGCGCTCCTACCGGAAGCACGGCCTGCTCCCCGCCCCCGACCACGTGGAGGGAGGCAAGCCGTACTGGTACGCCGACACGATCCGGGCCTGGGTGGCCCGCCGCCCCGGCAACCGGGGACGGCGCGAGGAGTGATCGCGCCGGCGGCCGGCGGTACCGGGGCGGGCCCCACCCCCGCCCCCGCCGCCCCTCACCCGCCCCCGCCGCCCCTCACCAGGATTCCGACACCCCCGCCGGTTCGGCCTCCCCGCTCCCCCGCGCGGCGCCCGCACGGCCGCGCAGCCGCAGCGCGAGCAGCGGGAAGACCAGCACCGACAGCATCCCGGCCCCCACCAGCGCCGCCGCCTCTCCCGGTTCGACCTGGCCGTCCTGCACCCCGAGGGTGGTGATCGCCACCACCAGCGGCAGCGCGGTCGAGCCCAGCAGCACCAGGGCCGAGCGGTCGCGCCGGCCCAGGTCGCGCGGGGCCAGCAGCCGGATCGGCAGCCCGCGGACCAGGAGGAAGAGGAGCAGGAACACCGGCAGCAGGGCCAGCGCCCGGCCGCCGTCGAGCAGGGCCCCCAGGTCGAACTGGATCCCGGTGACCACGTAGAACAGCGGCACCAGGAAGCCGAAGCCCATCGCCTCCACCTTCGCCAGGACGTCCTCGCTGCTCTCGGGCGCCGCGCCGTTCAGCACGAGCCGGGTCAGCAGCCCGGCGGCGAAGGCGCCCAGCAGGATGTCGAGCCCGAGGGCCTGGGCCAGTGCCAGCATCGCCACCAGCATCAGGGCCACCAGCCGTACCGCGAACTGGGCGCTGCTGTGCAGGGTCTTGGCGATGACGTGGGCGAACCAGGGCGGCTTGGGCCGCAGCGCCCAGAAGACGGCCAGCGCCGTGAGCACCGCGAAGGCCGCGAGCAGGGCCGCCGAACGGGCCGGCGCGCGGCCGCTGAGCAGCAGGGCCATGGCGATGACCGGGCCGAACTCCCCGACCGACCCCATGGCCATGGTGACGTTCCCGAACCGGGTCCCGAGCTCGCCCGCGTCCCGCAGCATCGGCAGGATCGCGCCGAGCGCGGTGCTGGTGAGCGCGGTGCCGACGTAGACGCCCTTGCCGAAGCCGCCGCCGTGGGCGAGGAGGGTGCCGAGGGCCAGCCCGAGCGCGAGGGAGACCAGCCAGGCTCCCGCCGAGCGGGCGAGGGTGTCACCCTTGACCTCGTCGAAGCGGATCTCGTAACCGGCCAGGAAGATCAGCATGGCGAGGCCGAGCTGACTGAGCACGTCGATCACCTGGCCGGTCTCCGCCCAGCCGAGGACATGCGGGCCGATGAGGACACCGAGCAGGATCTCGAAGATCACCAGCGGTACGGGCAGCCGGCGCGCCACACCGTGGGCGAGCAGCGGTGCGAGCACGGCGGCGGCCATGATGAGAACGAGCGTCACCGAATGCCCCATGTGCGCCATTTACACACGGCTGATCACATCCGGCCACCACAGACCCGGTCGACTCGTACCGGAGGACCGCCGGATGCTCGCTTGATACCCCCTAGGGGTATAGTCTCTGATAGTAGAGAGACACCCCCTGATAGGAGAACGACATGACCGCCGTGACGGAAACCGTGTACAAGGTCACCGGAATGACCTGCGGGCACTGCGAGGGCGCCGTGACCGCCGAGCTGACCGCCCTGCCGGGTGTCACCTCCGTCAAGGCCGTCGCCTCCACCGGTGAGGTCACCGTCGTGTCCGCCGCCCCGCTCGCCGAGGCCGACGTGCGCGCCGCCGTGGACGAGGCCGGCTACGAGCTCGCCGGCCAGGTCTGAGCCCCGTCCTTTCCGCAGCACCCCGCCGGGCCGTACCCGCCAGCCCCCGACTGGACCGTGCGGCCCGGCCCTTCCCCCGGAGCGGGACATGAGCAGCAGCACAGTGCACGAGGGGCCCATAGCCGAGGTCGAGCTGACCATCGGCGGAATGACCTGCGCCTCCTGCGCGGCCCGCGTCGAGAAGAAGCTGAACCGGATGGACGGGGTCAGCGCCACGGTCAACTACGCCACCGAGAAGGCCCGTGTCTCCTACGGCGGCGGCGTCGAGGTGGCCGATCTGATCGCCACGGTGGTCAGGACCGGGTACACGGCCGAGGAGCCCCCGCCGCCGGAGCCCGAGCCCGTATCCGGGTCCGAGTCCGCGCCCGGCCCGGGCCCCCGGGGCGGGGGCGATCCCGCGCTCGACGCCCTGCGGCAGCGGCTGCTCGTGTCCGCCGCCCTGGCCCTGCCCGTCGTCCTGCTCTCGATGGTGCCGGCCCTGCAGTTCGACAACTGGCAGTGGCTCTGCCTGACCCTGGCCTCCCCCGTCGTGGTCTGGGGCGCCCTGCCCTTCCACCGGGCCGCCTGGACCAACGCCCGGCACGGCGCCGCGACCATGGACACCCTGGTGTCGGTCGGCACGCTGGCCGCCTACGCCTGGTCCCTGTGGGCCCTGTTCTTCGGGCACGCGGGCATGACCGGCATGCGGCACGGGTTCGACCTGACCGTCACCCGCGCCGACGCCTCCTCCTCCCTCTACCTGGAGGTCGCGGCGGGCGTCGTCACCTTCATCCTGCTCGGCCGGTACCTGGAGGCCCGCTCCAAGCGGAAGGCCGGCGCGGCCCTGCGGGCCCTGCTGGATCTGGGCGCCAAGGACGTGGCCGTGCTCCGGGGCGGCCGGGAGGTCCGGATCCCGGTGGGCTCCCTCGTCGCGGGCGACCGCTTCGTCGTCCGGCCCGGGGAGAAGGTCGCCACCGACGGCAGGGTGGTCGAGGGGTCCTCCGCCGTGGACGCCTCGATGCTGACCGGCGAGTCCCTGCCGGTGGACGTCACCGTCGGGGACGCCGTCACCGGAGCCACCGTCAACACCTCCGGCCGGCTCGTCGTGGAGGCCACCCGGGTCGGGGCCGACACCCAGCTCGCCCGGATGGCCGCCCTGGTGGAGGAGGCGCAGAACGGCAAGGCCGAGGTGCAGCGGCTCGCCGACCGGATCTCCGGGGTCTTCGTGCCCGTCGTGCTGCTGCTCGCGCTCGGCACCTGGGTGGCCTGGCTGCTGATCACCGACGACGCCACCGCCGCCTTCACCGCCGCCGTGGCCGTCCTGATCATCGCCTGCCCCTGTGCCCTGGGCCTGGCCACCCCGACCGCCCTGATGGTCGGCACCGGGCGGGGCGCCCAACTCGGCATCCTGATCAAGGGCCCGGAGGTGCTGGAGTCCACCCGCCGGGTCGACACCGTCGTGCTGGACAAGACCGGAACGGTGACCACCGGCCGGATGGCCCTCTCCGGGGTGCACCCCGCCGACGGGGTGGACGAGAAGGAGCTGCTGCGGCTCGCCGGAGCCCTGGAGCACGCCTCCGAGCACCCCATCGCCCGGGCCGTCGCCGCCGGAGCCGCCGAGGCGGCCGGGGCGGCCGGGGCGGCGGGCGGGCTGCCGGCCCCCGAGGCCTTCGCCAACCTCGCCGGACTGGGCGTCCAGGGCGTGGTCGAGGGCCGCTCCGTCCTCGTCGGGCGCGAACGGCTGCTGGCCGAACGGGGCATCGCCCTGCCCGCCGGCCTCGCCTCGGCGGCGGCCGCCGCCGAGGCCTCCGGCAGCACGGCGGTGCTGGTCGCCTGGGAGGGGGAGGCCCGCGGGGTGCTGACCGTCGCCGACGCCGTGAAGCCGACCAGCGCCGAGGCCGTGGCCCGGCTGCGGGCGCTCGGGCTGACCCCGGTCCTGCTGACCGGGGACAACCGGGCGGTGGCCGAGACGGTGGCGCGCGAGGTCGGCATCGACGAGGTGATCGCCGAGGTGCTCCCGCAGGACAAGGTGGACGTGGTCCGCCGGCTCCAGGCCGAGGGCCGCACCGTCGCCATGGTCGGCGACGGGGTCAACGACGCGGCCGCCCTCGCCCGGGCCGACCTGGGCCTGGCCATGGGCACCGGCACCGACGCCGCCATCGAGGCCGGCGACCTGACTCTGGTCCGGGGCGACCTGCGGGTGGCGGCCGACGCCATCCGGCTCTCGCGCCGGACGCTGGCCACCATCAAGGGCAACCTGTTCTGGGCCTTCGGCTACAACGTGGCGGCGCTGCCGCTGGCGGCGGCGGGCCTGCTCAACCCGATGATCGCGGGGGCCGCGATGGCCTTCTCCTCGGTCTTCGTGGTGACCAACAGCCTGCGGCTGCGCTCGTTCCGGTAGGGCCCCGCGGAAGGATCACCTCCGCCCCGCCTCCACACATCCTTCACTGGAGACGCAGATCACAGTGATGACAACGTAACCATCCGGGGTCGTCCCGGGTCTAATGGGGCGATGCCAGAAACATCTTGGGGGATGTTTCACGGAGGTCTTGGGGGACGTCCGCGGCATTCGCCGGCCGGGACGCGTGCCCTCGGGAAGCTTTGAGCGGCCCTCCCGACCCGAACGGGTCCCGGCAACACACCGACGCCCCGGCGCGGGTCCCGTGGGGGGAATCCGCTGCCGGGGAAAGGGAAGCGCCCCGCTCGTCGACCCGTGGGGGGATCGACGGCGGGGCGCTTTTCGCGTCTCCGGGCCCTGGGGGCTCAGCTTCAGCGGGCCTCGACCGGGACGAAGTCGCGCAGGACCTCGCCGGTGTAGATCTGGCGCGGGCGGCCGATGCGGGAGCCGGGCTCCTTGATCATCTCGTGCCACTGGGCGATCCAGCCGGGCAGGCGGCCGAGCGCGAACAGCACGGTGAACATCTCGGTCGGGAAGCCCATGGCCCGGTAGATCAGACCGGTGTAGAAGTCCACGTTCGGGTAGAGGTTGCGCGAGACGAAGTACTCGTCGGCGAGCGCGTGCTCCTCCAGCTTGAGCGCGATGTCCAGCAGCTCGTCGCTCTTGCCGAGCGCCGAGAGGACGTCGTGCGCCGCGGCCTTGATGATCTTCGCCCGGGGGTCGAAGCTCTTGTAGACGCGGTGCCCGAAGCCCATCAGGCGGACGCCGTCCTCCTTGTTCTTCACCTTGCGGATGAAGGCGTCGACGTCGCCGCCGTCCTTCTTGATGCCTTCCAGCATCTCCAGGACGGACTGGTTGGCGCCACCGTGCAGCGGGCCCCACAGGGCCGAGATGCCGGCGGAGATCGAGGCGAACATGTTCGCCTGCGAGGAGCCGACCAGGCGCACGGTGGAGGTGGAGCAGTTCTGCTCGTGGTCCGCGTGCAGGATCAGCAGCTTGTCGAGCGCGGAGACCACGACCGGGTCGAGCTCGTACTCCTGGGCCGGCACGGAGAAGGTCATGCGCAGGAAGTTCTCGACGTAACCGAGGTCGTTACGCGGGTAGACCACCGGGTGGCCGACCGACTTCTTGTACGCGTAGGCCGCGATCGTCGGGAGCTTGGCCAGCAGGCGGATCGTCGAGAGGTGGCGCTGCTTCTCGTCGAACGGGTTGTGGCTGTCCTGGTAGAAGGTGGACAGCGCGCTGACGACCGAGGACAGCATGGCCATCGGGTGGGCGTCCCGCGGGAAGCCGTCGTAGAACCGCTTGACGTCCTCGTGCAGCAGGGTGTGCTGGGTGATCTCGTTGCGGAACGACGCGAGCTGGTCGACGGTCGGCAGCTCACCGTTGATCAGAAGGTAGGCGACCTCGATGAAGGTCGAGCGCTCCGCCAGCTGCTCGATCGGGTACCCGCGGTAGCGCAGGATGCCCTGCTCACCGTCGAGGTAGGTAATCGCGGACTTGTAGGCCGCGGTGTTGCCGTAGCCGCTGTCCAGAGTGACGAGCCCGGTCTGGGCCCTCAGCTTCGCGATGTCGAAGCCCTGGTCACCGACGGTGCTCTCGATCACCGGGTAGGTGTATTCGCCGTCCGCGTACCGGAGTACTACAGAGTTGTCGCTCACGTCATCCCTCACCGACGTAGTGCCTCTTCTTCGAGGTGCCCTGACTGCCTCTACCTTCCCCCATTTGGCGCAGGAGAGTGCACTCGGGGTCGGCCTTTGGTCTTTTTGACGGCACTGAGTGCCGCCAACCTCCCCATCCTGCCCTGCCCGCGGGGCCCGTGGGAACCCGAATGATCGATCATCTAGGTGATGTTTCCCACCGGTATCCGTCCGGCGAGCCTGGCGGCGACCGCCGTGAACCTCCTGCCTGCGGAAACGGTGCGGACCGCCTGCCCGAGGGCCTTGCGCGACCCGACGAGGACGACGAGCTTCTTCGCCCTGGTCACAGCCGTGTAGAGCAGGTTCCGCTGGAGCATCATCCAGGCCCCGGTCGTGACCGGGATCACGACCGCCGGATATTCACTCCCCTGGGAGCGGTGGATGGTGACGGCGTAGGCGTGCGCCAGCTCGTCCAGCTCGGCGAACTCGTAGCCCACCTCCTCGTCCTCCTCCGTACGGACCGTCAAGCGCTGCTCGTCCAGGTCGATAGCGGTCACCACGCCGACGGTGCCGTTGAAGACGCCGTTGGCACCCTTCTCATAGTTGTTCCTGATCTGGGTGACTTTGTCACCAACCCGGAAGACCCGCCCGCCGAACCGCTTCTCCGGCAGGTTCGGCCTGGCCGGCGTGACGGCCTGCTGGAGCAGCCCGTTGAGGTGGCCCGCGCCGGCCGGGCCGCGGTGCATGGGCGCCAGCACCTGGACGTCGCGGCGCGGGTCGAGCCCGAACCGGGCGGGGATCCGGCGGGCCGCCACGTCCACCGCGAGGATCCCGGCCGCCTCGGTGTCCTCCTCCGGGAACAGGAAGAAGTCCGGCAGGCCGTCCGTGATGGGCGCTACCCCCGTGTTGATCCGGTGGGCGTTGGTGACCACGCCCGACTGCTGGGCCTGGCGGAAGATCCGGGTGAGCCGGACGGCGGGCACCGGACCGTCCTCGGCCAGCAGGTCCCGCAGCACCTCCCCCGCGCCGACCGAGGGCAGCTGGTCCACGTCGCCGACCAGCAGCAGGTGCGCCCCCGGGGCCACCGCCTTGACCAGCTTGTTGGCGAGCAGCAGGTCCAGCATCGAGGCCTCGTCGACCACGACCAGGTCGGCGTCCAGCGGCCGGTCCCGGTCGTAGGCGGCGTCCCCGCCGGGTTTGAGCTCCAGCAGCCGGTGCACTGTGGAGGCCTCCGCCCCCGTGAGCTCGGAGAGCCGCTTCGCCGCCCGGCCGGTGGGGGCGGCGAGGACCACCTTGGCCTTCTTGGCCCGGGCCAGTTCCACGATGGAGCGCACGGTGAACGACTTCCCGCAGCCCGGCCCGCCGGTGAGGACGGCGACCCGGCGGGTCAGCGCCAGCCGCACCGCGTCCCGCTGCTCGGGGGCGAGGGTGGCCCCCGTCCGTTTCGCCAGCCAGCCCAGGGCCTTGTCCCAGTCCACGTCCCGGAAGCCCGGCATCCGGTCCTCCTCGGCGCCCAGCAGCCGGCGGACCTGTCCCACCAGGGACAGCTCGGCCCGGTGGAAGGGGACCAGGTAGACGGCCGTGAGCGGATCGGGGCCGCCCTGGGGATCGGGCACGGCCTCCCGTACGACCCCTTCCGGATCGGCGGCGAGCTCGGCCAGGCACTCGATGACCAGCCCCGTGTCCACCTGGAGCAGCTTCACCCCGTCGGAGATGAGCCGCTCCTGGGGGAGGAAGCAGTGGCCCTGGTCGGCGGACTGGGACAGCGCGTACTGCAGGCCCGCCCGGACCCGCTCGGGGCTGTCGTGCGGGATGCCGACGGCCTGGGCGATGCGGTCGGCGGTCAGGAAGCCGATGCCCCAGACGTCGGCGGCGAGCCGGTAGGGGTGGTTCTTCACCACCGAGATGGAGGCGTCCCCGTACTTCTTGTAGATGCGGACGGCGATGGAGGTGGAGACGCCGACGCCCTGGAGGAAGACCATGACCTCCTTGATGGCCTTCTGCTCCTCCCAGGCGGCGCCGATGAGCCTGGTCCGCTTGGGGCCCAGGCCCGGCACCTCGACGAGCCGCTTCGGCTCCCCCTCGATGACGTCGAGGGTGTCGAGGCCGAAGTGCTCCACGATCCGGTCGGCGATCCTCGGCCCGATGCCCTTGATCAGGCCGGAGCCCAGGTAGCGCCGGATGCCCTGGATGGTGGCGGGCAGGACCGTCGAGTAGTTCTCGACGGTGAACTGCCTGCCGTACTGCGGGTGCGAACCCCAGCGGCCCTCCATCCGCAGGGACTCGCCGGGCTGCGCGCCCAGCAGCGAGCCGACGACGGTCAGCAGGTCGCCCGCGCCCCGGCCCGTGTCCACCCGGGCGACCGTGTAGCCGCTCTCCTCGTTGGCGTAGGTGATGCGCTCCAGCACCCCCTCGACCACCGCAAGTTGCACCACCCCGTTGTTCGCCATGGCACGAAGCTACCGTCCCGCGCCGACAGCCCGGCGGGCCTGTGGAGAAACGAAAGGGGGTCCGGCCTCACGGCCGGACCCCCTCACGGTTACCCCTCCCTCGTCGGACTTCCCGATCCCCCCAGATCCCCTCCCGGAAGTCCCGACGCACCATACGACCCGCGCCCGGCGCGAAGGGTTGCATGCGGAATCACAGCTTTACCTTTCCGTTACAGACGGTGCCTTCCGGGTTGCTCTGAGATGCCGATAAATCCGTGCACACGTAGCGTTCCAGGCATGAGCGAATCTTCCTTCCAGGACGACGTGATGCAGGAGCTCGGCGACGACAAGCTCCAGGAGATCGCCGGTCTGATCGGCACCGACGCCGACGGCGCCCGCGAGACCGTCGCGCACACCGTCGGGGCGATGACCGGCGGCCTCCAGGAGAAGGCCGAAGGCGGGGACGACGAGGTCCGCCAGGCCTTCGCCGAGGTGGCCCAGCCGCCGCTCCAGGGCGTGGCCACCCTCGGCGGCGGCCTCGGCGGACTGCTCGGCGGCGGGATGATGGCCGGGGTGCTCGCCAAGGCGAGCAAGCCGGTGGCCGAAGCGGTCTCGAAGAAGACGGGCATCCCCGCCCCGACCGTCTCCCGCGTCATCGAGATGGTGATCCCGGTCGTGCTGGCCGTCTTCGCCAAGCGCGCCGCCGCGAACAAGGGCGCGCCCACCGCCGGAGCCCCCGCCCCGGGCGCCGCCCCCGCGGAGGGCGGCGGCCTCGGCGACCTGCTGGGCCAGATCCTCGGCGGCGGCAAGAAGTAGCCGCGACGGGGGCCGCCCCTACCGGGCCGCCCCCACCGCCGCGGCCGGGGCCCCCGCGGCCGGCGCCGCGCCCCGCCTGCCGCCCGCCGGGGCCAGTGAGGTCAGCCCCACCCCGCCGACCAGCAGCACCGCCGCCAGCCAGCGCGGCCCCGAGACCGGCTCCCCCAGCACCAGCGCGGCCGAGGACATCCCGAACACCGGCACCAGCAGCGAGAACGGCGCCACGGCCGAGGCCGGGTAGCGGCGCAGCAGGTGGCCCCAGGCGGCGAAGCCGAACACCGTGGACACCCAGGCGACGTAGCCGATGACGGCCGCCCCCGACCAGTCCAGGGAACGCAGCGCGGCCAGGTCCCGGTCGGGCCCCTCCAGCAGCAGCGAGAGCCCCAGCAGCGGCAGCACGGGGACGGTGCACACCCACACCATGAAGTTCAGCGCGTCGGGCGGGGCGGCCTTGCGGGTGAGCACGTTGGACACGCCCCAGCAGGCGGCGGCCGCCACGACCAGGGTGAACCCGGTCGCCGGGCCGGACAGCCCGGTGTCCACCGCGGCGACGGCGATCCCGGCCAGCGCCACGGCCATGCCCAGCAGCCGCACCGGCCCGGGCCGCTCGCGCAGCACGGCGGCGGCGAGGACGGCGGTGAACACGGCCTGGATCTGGAGCACCAGCGAGGACAGCCCGGCCGGCATCCCGGCGGCCATGCCCGTGAACAGCAGCCCGAACTTGGCGATGCCCAGGGCCACCCCGACCCCCACGATCCACTTCCAGGCGACCTTGGGCCGCCCGACGAAGAAGACGGCGGGCAGCGCGGCGACGAGGAAGCGCAGGGCGGACAGCAGCAGCGGCGGGAAGTGGCCGAGCCCGATCTGGATGACGACGAAGTTGAACCCCCAGACGGCGGCGACGAGTACGGCGAGAGCGGTGTGTACGGGACGCATGGACCGAGCATCCGCCGCCCCCACCATGTAGCACCAGCGCGCATCCCTTCAGGGATGGATGAAGCGTTCCTTATGAGTGTCCGCCCCCACCCCCTACGATGGCCGGATGCTCGACCTGCCCCGGCTGCGCGCCCTGCACGCCGTCTCCGTCCACGGCTCCGTGGCTGCCGCGGCCGCCGCCCTCGGCTACACCCCCTCGGCCGTCTCCCAGCAGATCGGCAAACTCGAACGGGAGACCCGCACCACCCTCCTGGAGCGGCGCGGCCGCGGCGTCGCCCTCACCGAGGAGGCCCGGCACCTGGCCGAGACCGCCCGGCAGCTGCTCGCGATCGTCGAGCGGGCCGAGACCACCCTGGAGGAACGGCGCGGCCGGCCCAGCGGGCTGCTGACGGTGGCCGCCTTCGCCTCGGCGGCGCGCGGCCTGCTCCCCGGGGTGCTGGCCGGCCTGGCGGCCCGTCATCCGGCGCTGGACGTACGCCTCACGGAGGTGGACCCGCACCTCTCGGTGGACCTGGTGGCCCGGGGGGTCACCGACCTGGCGGTGGCCCACGACTGGGACATCGCCCCGCTGCCCGCCCCCGAGGGCGTGGAGCAGGCGCTGATCGGGGACGACCGCTGCGACCTGGTGGTACCGGCCGGGCACCCCTTCACCGCCCGGCGGCTGGTGCGGCGGGCGGACCTGGGCGGCCAGCGGTGGGTGTGCCAGCCGCCCGGCCGGGTCTGCCACGACTGGCTGGTGCGGACCCTGCGCACGGCCGGGTTCGAGCCGGACGTCGCGCACATGGCCGAGGAGAACCACACCATCGTCGCCCTGGTCGCGGCCGGGCTCGGGATCGCGGTGGTGCCCCGGCTGGGCACCGGGCCGCTGCCGCCGGGCGCGGTGGCCGTCCCCCTGGAGCCGGTCCCGGTGCGCCGGCTGTACGCCCTGTGGCGGACGGGCGCCTCCCGCCGGCCGGCGATCACCGAGACCGTCCGCGCCCTCCAGGAGCACTGGCCGGCCGTGTCCGGCCGGATTCCGCCGGACGGTTCGAGTGTCCCGGGGGCGGGGGGCGCGGTGCGGGAGTAGGGTCCCGGGGGTGCCGTACCACGCCTCCCGCCGGGCCCTGCTCGCCGCCGCGGCCATGGCCGCCGCCACGGCCGCCGGTGCCGCCTCCTGCGCCGTGGGCTCCCGCCGCACGCCCGACGACCCGCGTCCCCCCGGGGCCCCGCCGGGCCGCCGCCCGGAGCGGGAGCGGCTGCGCGCCCTGACGGCCTCGATGGAACTGCCCGAGCTGGTGGGGCAGCTGTTCGTCTCCCGCGCCTACGGGCACTCGGCGACCGACCCCGACCCGGCCGACGCGGACCTGAACCAGGCCCAGTTCGGGGTGCGCACCGCCGCCGAGCTGGTGGCCCGCTACCACCTCGGCGGGATCGTCTACTTCGCCTGGGCGCACAACACCCGCTCCCCGCAGCAGATCGCCGCCCTGTCCAACGGCCTCCAGCGGGCCGCCGCGGGCTCCGGCGCCGGGATCCCGCTGCTGCTCTCCGTCGACCAGGAGCACGGGGCCGTCGCCCGCATCGGCCGGCCCGCGACCCTGCTCCCGGGCGCGATGGCCCTCGGCGCGGGCGGCTCCCCGGCCGAGGCCCGCCGGGCGGCCCGGCTGGCGGGGGCCGAACTGGCCGCGCTGGGCGTGCGGCAGGACTACGCCCCGGTGGCGGACGTCAACGTGAATCCGGCCAATCCGGTGATCGGGGTGCGCTCCTTCGGCTCCGACCCGGCCGCGGTGGCGGAGCTGGCGGCGGCCCAGGTGCGCGGCTACCAGGCGGCGGGGGTGGCGGCGACCGCCAAGCACTTCCCGGGCCACGGGGACACCGAGACCGACAGCCACGTCGGGCTGCCGGTGATGCGGCACAGCCGGGCCCAGTGGGAGGAGCTGGACGAGCCCCCGTTCCGGGCGGCCGTGGAGGCGGGCGCGGACGTGGTGATGACGGCGCACATCGTCTTCCCCGCCCTCGACCCCTCGGGTGACCCGGCGACCCTCTCGCACCCCGTCGTGACCGGCATCCTGCGCGAACGGCTGGGCTTCCGGGGGGTGGTGGTGACCGACGCCCTGGACATGGCCGGGGTCCGGCAGAAGTACGGGGACGACCGGGTGCCGGTGCTGGCCCTGAAGGCGGGCTGCGACCAGCTGCTGAACGCGCCCGACCTGGGGCTGGCGTACCGCAGCGTGCTCGCGGCGGTCGGGTCGGGCGAGCTGACCCGGGAGCGGATCGAGGAGTCGGTGCTGCGGATCCTGGAGGTCAAGGCCCGCCGGGGCCTGTTCGAGGACCCGTACGCCGACGAGGGCCGGGTGGACGCGCTCGTGGGCACCCGGGAGCACCTGGAGGCGGCCGACGCGATCACCGCCGGTACGACCACCCTGCTGGCCAATCCGCGCGGGCTGCTGCCCCTGGACGCGGCGTCCGGCCCCCGGCTGCTGGTGACGGGCGCCGAGCCGCCCTCCCCCACGGGCACGACCGGACCTCCCGCGCAGGTCCTCGCGCGGGAGCTGGCGGCCCTGGGCTGCCGGGCGCAGGCCCTGCCCACGGATCGGGCGGTGGCGGCCGCACCGGGCTGCGCGGCGGTGGTGGTGTGCACGTACAACGTGCCGGAGGGCGAGAGTCCGCAACGGACGCTGGTGGCGGACCTGGTCGCGACGGGCGTGCCGGTGGTGCTGGTGGCGGTCCGCAACCCGTACGACCCGGCGCGGCTGCCCGACTGCGCGGCCGAGGTGGCCACGTACACGTGGGCGGACGTGGAGATGCGGGCCGCGGCCCGGGTGCTGACGGGGGCGGAGCGGCCGCGCGGCCGGCTCCCCGTCCCGGTTCCGGGCCGCTATCCGCTGGGCCACGGGCTGGGGTACTGAGGCACCCCGGCCCGCGGCCCGGCGGGGACCGCCGCGCTACGGGCGCAGCGAGTCGTGGCGCAGGTCGGTCCGGTCGAGCTCCGGGTCCGGGGCGGCCAGCGGGGCCGGCTGCGGGACGGCCTTCGCCGTGGCCGAACCGGCGGGGCCCGCGGCCGGGGTGACGTCGGCCCACGCCTGGATGCGGGCGGTGGCCAGGGCCCGCTCGCCGTCCTGGAGCTTGGCGACGTTGGCCCCGTGGTTGGCGCCCGGCGCGATCATCACGTAGCTGTCGGTGGCCCCGTAGCCGACGTGGAAGGGCTCGGCGCCCCACGGGTCGTTCTGCCCGTACACGAACAGCATCTGGTGGGCGTTGTTCTTCACCCAGTTGTCCACGTCCGCCATGGCCCCCGGCTGGAAGGTCATGGGGATGTCACGCGGCACGAAGTCGCGCGGCGGCTGGTAGCCGTAGCGGCTCAGCCCCTTGAGCCAGGGCTGCTTGATGTCGGGCGAGCCGAGCTGGGTGCCGGCCTGGTAGTAGTACGGCGTGAACGTCTCCAGGCCCTGGTCGGCGTAGGCCGAGAAGCCGGAGATGGTGTCGACGCTGTCCCAGATCTGCTGGTCGGTCGCGGTCTTGGCGTCGGGGATGGCGGCGCAGTCGGAGAGCAGGCTGTACTGCCAGAAGGCCCAGGTGTAGTCGAGGACGACGGCCTCGAAGGCCTTGTCCAGGCTGCCGACCGTGTTGAAGGTCCAGCCGTTCGCGGCGGCGGCCTCCTTGTACTTGGCCTCCAGCGGCTCGCGCCGGACCAGGGCCTCGCGCTGGACGCCGGCCAGCTTGTCGCGGCACTCCTTGGTGCCGACCTTGGAGAGGAACCGGTCGTACGCCGAGTCCTCCTTGTTGACGACGTCGTTGGGCGCGACGTAGGCGACGACCCCGTCCATGTCGTGCGGGTAGAACCGCTCGAAGTACGTCGCCGTCATGCCGCCCTTGCTGCCGCCCGTGGCGAGCCAGTTCTTGCCGTAGATCTTCTTGAGGGCGGTGTAGATCCGGTGCTGGTCGCTGGCCGCCTGCCAGATGTCGAGCTTCGACCAGTCCGCCGGGTCGGGGCGGGACGGGTTGAAGAATCGATACTCCATGGACACCTGGTTGCCGTCGACTATGGTCGTCGGCTCGGAGCGGCGCGGGTTGGTGTTGACGTTGTAGCCGGAGGTGTAGAACACCGTCGGCCGGGACTCGTCCTTGTGCAGCAGGGTGATGCGCTGCTTGAAGGTGCCCTTCCACGGCTGCCGGTGGTCGATCGGCTGCTCGTAGTTCAGCACGAAGAACCGGTAGCCGGGGTACGGCTTCTCCTCGATCAGGCTCATGCCCGGGATGGCGAGGATCCGGTCCTTGATGTCCGCGGTGGCGCCCTGCCCCGCGGTGGTCGGCGCGGCGGCGGCCGGCTCTGCGGCGGTGGCCGCCTGAGCCGTGAGGCCGACCGAGCCGATGGTGCCGATCAGCACCGCGAGCGGCAGCAGCCGGCCAAGCGTCTTGCGCATGCACTCTCCCCATTCGGTCCACTGGTGGTCGCCGTGAACCTAGCGGGGTCAACACGCCCGTGAACAGTACCGGTTGGGCCGCTACGTCAGCACAGGATCCAGCCGGATTCCACCGATCCGGCCACGACGCTGCCCTTTACATACACACAGCGGTTGATCGCGGCGACGGTGACGGGGCCGGCGTAGCGGGTGAATTGCCCCGCATCGCCCACGGGGACGCCACCGCGCGGCTGAACGCTCACCGCGAGGTGTCGGCGCGCCCCGGGGTGCAGGGCGACGTTCACCGCGCAGACCTGCGTCCGGCTCTTGTACACGCGCACCTCGGCGTCCGGCAGCGGCAGCGTCGCGGCCAGTTCGCCCGGGCAGCCGCCGGTGGCCGCCGCCGCCCGCGGCGCCGCCGCGAACACCCCGCCCACGGCCAGCCAGAGCGCCGCCCCGAACACCCCGAGGGAGACCCCCCGCCGCCGCGCCCCGCGCGCCTTCCACCCCTGAGACACCCTGACCCCCCGATCGGTCGTACGTAACACGTACTGACGTACGTACGACGCGCCGGACCACCGGAAGGTTGCACTACCCTGGGCGATCGACCGCATGCTCACCGTAGTCACGAAAGGCGTCCTCCCATGACGACCACCGACCTGCTCGACCGGAAGCTGGAGCGTGCGTTCGCGCACCTGGACGCGGACGACAACGGCGTGATCGACGAGAAGGACATGATCGCGCTCGGCACCCGGCTGCTGACCGCGCTGGCCGAGCCGGCCGACTCCCCCAAGGCGACCGAGGTGTTCCGCGGTCTCACCGACTTCTGGGTGGACCTCTTCAACGAGCTGGGTGTGGGCCAGGACCAGAAGCTGACGCCGCAGCAGTACCGGGACGGGATGACCCGCCTCTACAAGGACGGCGGCCCGGCCTACGAGAAGTCCTTCCGGCCGATGATGAAGGCGATGCTCACGGTCGCCGACACCAACGGGGACGGGCACATCAGCCCCGAGGAGTTCCACAAGGCGCAGCTGGCCTTCGACACCCGGCTGGAGCCCGCCGCCGCGGACGTCCTCTTCGAGCGGATCGACAAGAACCACGACGGCTACCTGTCGCTGGACGAACTCCTCGAAGCGGTACGCGAGTACTACACCGGTGAGGACGAGGACGCCCCGGGCAACCTGCTCTTCGGCGAGCTCTGACACCCGGGGCGCACCACTGGCGGGGCCTGCGCTACGCGGCGGCGGCCGGCTCGTCCTCCCCGGCGAAGGTCCGCCACAGCACGGCGTAGCGGCCGCCCCGGGCCAGCAGTTCGGCGTGGCTGCCGTCCTCGACGACCCGGCCGCGCTCCATGACCACCACCCGGTCGGCCCGGGCGGCGGTGGTCAGCCGGTGCGCCACCACCAGGGTGGTCCGCTTGCCCGCCAGCCGGTCGGTGGCCTGGTTGACCTGGGCCTCGGTGGCCAGGTCCAGGGCGGCGGTGGCCTCGTCGAGCAGCAGGACGTCCGGGTCGACGAGCTCGGCGCGGGCCAGTGCGATCAGCTGGCGCTGGCCCGCGGAGAGGTTGCGGCCCCGCTCGGCGACGGTGTGCAGGTAGCCGCCGTCGAGGGTGGCGATCATGTCGTGCGCGCCGACCGCGCGGGCGGCCGCCTCCACCTCGGCGTCGGACGCCTCCGGCCGCCCGTAGGCGATGGCGTCGCGGACCGTCCCCGGGAAGAGGTACGACTCCTGGGGGACGACCCCCAGCCGGTGGCGGTACGCCGTCAGGTCCAGCTCGCGCAGGTCGGTGCCGTCGGCGGTGACCCGGCCGGAGGTCGGGTCGTAGAACCGGGCCACCATCTTGACCAGCGTGGACTTCCCGGCGCCGGTCTCGCCGACGAAGGCGACGGTCTGCCCGGCGGGTATCCGCAGGCTGATGCCGCCCAGCGCCTCGCCGTTCTCGCCGCGCTCCTCGGCGGTGGCGTACGCGAAGCGCACGTCCTCGAAGGCGATCTCCCCGCTCAGGGCGGCGAGCTCGCGGGGCGCGGCCGGGGGCGGGGTGGTGGTGGGCTCGCGCAGCAGGTCCTGGATGCGGCCGAGGGAGACGGTGGCCTGCTGGTAGCCGTCGAAGACCTGGGAGAGCTGCTGGACCGGGGCGAAGAACAGGTCGATGTAGAGCAGGTAGGCCACCAGCGCGCCGGTGGTGAGGGTGGCCGCCTCGACCCGGCCCGCGCCGACGATCAGCACGGCCGCCGCCGCGCCCGAGGACAGCAGCTGGACGAAGGGGAAGTAGACGGATATCAGCCACTGGCCGCGCACCCGGGCCTGGCGGTAGGAGTCGCTGCGCTCGGCGAAGCGGACGGCGCCGGAGTGCTGGCGGCGGAAGGCCTGGACCAGCCGCAGCCCGGCGACGGACTCCTGGAGGTCGGCGTTGACCAGGCTGACCCGGTCGCGGGCGAGCTCGTACGCGGCGACCGACTTGCGGCGGAAGACGACCGTGGCGAGGACCAGCACGGGCAGGGTGGCGAAGACGATCAGCGCGAGTTCGAGGTCGAGGACGAGCAGGGCGACCAGGATGCCGAAGAAGGTGAGGACCGAGACGACGGCGGTGACCAGCCCGGTCTGCAGGAAGCTGGAGAGGGAGTCCACGTCGGTGGTCATCCGGGTCATGATCTTGCCGGTGAGCTCGCGCTCGTAGTAGTCCAGGCCGAGGCGCTGGAGCTGGGCGAAGATCTTGACGCGCAGGGCGTAGAGCACGCGTTCGCCGGTGCGGCCGGTCATCCGGGTCTCGGCGAACTGCGCGGCCCACTGGGCGATCACGACGGCCAGGGCGAGGCCCGCGGCGGCCCACACCGCGCCGAGGGCGGCCTTCTGCACGCCCTGGTCGATGCCGTGCCGGATCAGCACCGGCAGGAGCAGGCCGGCGCCCGCGTCGAGGGCGACCAGGCCGAGGCTGACGGCGAGCGGGGCCCAGAAGCCGTGCAGCAGCCGGCGCAGGCCGTAGCTCTCCTCGGCGGCCGCGGCCCGCTCCTCGTCCACTTCCGGCCGGTCGTCGGCCGGGGGGAGCGCGGCGACCTGCGCGAGCAGTTCGGGGGTGGCGCCCGGCGCGGGCTCCTCGGCCTTGTCCTGGCGCCGCCACAGCTCGGGGGTGACCCCGTCGACCACGCGCCGCTTGGCGTTCACGGGTTCGGAGTCGATCTCGGCTTCCAGCTCGATGTCCCGTTCCAGGTCGCGCTCCACGTCCCGTTCGAACTCGGCCATGGAGAGCGCGTCGGGGGTGCGCGGGGAGCCGGCGCCGAGGGCCTCGGGGTCGGTGAGCAGGCGGCGGTAGAGGGGGGAGCGGCGCTCCAGTTCCTCGTGCGTGCCGATGTCGGCGAGGCGGCCGCCGTCGAGCACGGCGATCCGGTCGGCGAGGGCGAGGGTGGAGCGGCGGTGGGCGATCAGCAGGGTGGTGCGGCCGGCCATGACGGCGCGCAGGGCCTCGTGGATCTCGTGCTCGACCCGGGCGTCGACGGCGGAGGTGGCGTCGTCGAGGAGGAGGAGCCGGGGGTCGGTGAGGAGGGCGCGGGCGAGCGCGATGCGCTGGCGCTGGCCGCCGGAGAGGGTCAGGCCCTGTTCGCCGACCTTGGTGTCGTAGCCGGCGGGGAGGGCTTGAATGAACGATTCCGCTTGGGCCGCGCGGGCGGCCGCGCGGATCTCCTCGTCGGTGGCGTCGGGGCGGCCGAAGGCGAGGTTGGCGCGGATGGTGTCGGAGAAGAGGAACGAGTCCTCGGGCACCAGGCCGATGGCGGCGCGCAGCGAGTCGTACGTCAGCTCGCGCACGTCGTGGCCGCCGACGCGGACGGTGCCGTGGTCGGCGTCGTAGAAGCGCGGCAGGAGCAGGGAGACGGTGGACTTGCCGGAGCCCGAGGCGCCGACGACGGCGACGGTCTCGCCCTCGGCGACGGTGAGCGAGAACCCGTCGAGGACGGGCCGCTCGGGGTCGTAGCCGAAGCGGACGCCGTCGAACTCGACGGTGGCGGGCGCGTCGGCCGGCAGTTCCCGCGTCCCCTCCTCGATGACCGGCTCGGTGTCGATCAGCTCGAAGACCCGCTCCACGCCGGCCCGGGCCTGCTGGCCGACGGTCAGCACCATGGCCAGCATGCGGACGGGGCCGACCAGCTGGGCGAGGTAGGTGGAGAAGGCGACGAAGGTGCCGAGGGTGATGTGCCCGCGGGTGGCCAGCCAGCCGCCGAGGGCCAGCATGGCGACCTGGCCGAGCGCGGGGACGGCCTGGAGGGCGGGGGTGTAGCGGGAGTTCATCCGGATGGCGCGCATCCGGCCGCCGAACAGCCTGCGGCCGGCCTCGCGGAGCTTGCCGGTCTCCTGCTCCTCCTGCCCGAAGCCCTTGACCACGCGCACCCCGGTCACGGCGCCGTCGACGACGGTGGCGACGGCGGCGGCCTGGCTCTGCGCGTACCAGGTGGCGGGGAACAGCTTCTTGCGGCTGCGCTTGGCGATGAACCACAGCGCGGGGGCCATCAGCAGCGCGACCACGGTCAGCAGCGGCGACAGCCAGACCATGACGCCCAGGGATATCCCGAAGAGCAGGAAGTTGCCGATGGTCATGGGCAGCATGAACAGCAGGCCCTGGATCAGCTGGAGGTCGCTGGTGGCCCTCCCGACGACCTGGCCGGTCGAGAGCTCGTCCTGGCGCCGGCCGTCGAGGCGGGCGATGGTCGCGTACATGTCGTTGCGCAGGTCGTGCTGCACGTCGAGGGCGAGGCGGCCGCCGTAGTACCGGCGTATGTAGGTCAGCACGTAGACGAGCAGGGCGGCGCCGACGAGCAGGCCCGCCCAGGGGGCCATCGCCTTGGTCTCGTCCCCGATGACGTCGTCGATGATGGTCCGGGTCACGAGCGGCACGAGCGCCATGACGGCCATGCCGGCCAGCGAGGAGCCGAGCGCCAGCAGCACGTTGAGCTTGTACCGCCAGGTGTAGGCGGCCAGCCGCCTGCCCCAGCCCTGTTTCCCGCCAGCCGCCGCCGTCACGTGGGTGCCTCCCCGTAGGTCCTGTCCTGCCGAGACCCCCAACGCTCCGACCGGCGGATTTCATCCCGCCGCAACAATTCGAACATCCACGTCCGGCGCCTCCGGCGCACGCGGGGAGCGGCCGGACGGGCTAGGCCGTACCGGGTGCTCCGGGGCGCCCGACCCACACGACCGGCTGGCCCGTGACGCGGGCGATCGTCTCGAAGTCCTTGTCGTGGTGGAGCAGGGTCAGGCCGGTCAGCTCGGCGGTGGCCGCCACCAGGAGGTCGACGGGCCCGGCACTGCGGTGCTCGCCCCGGTCGGTGAGCATCCGCTGGACGGCGCGGGCGCGCCGGTGGACCGCGTCGGGCATGGGGACCCGGTTGAACAGCTCCGCCAGCAGGTCTTCCTTGTCCAGCCGGTCGGCCAGGGAGCGGGCCGAGTAGAGGATCTCCAACTCGGTGACCTCGCAGATGCCGATCACCCCCTCGACGAGGTGACGGCTGAGGGGCTTGCGCACGGCCGGGTCGGTCAGGATCCGGGCCACGGCCGACGTGTCGATGAGATGGGTGACCGGGCTCACCGCCGGTAGTTCTCCTTGTCCAGGAGGAGGTCGAAGTCTCCCCGTTCACCCATCTCGGCGAGCCGCTCCAGGGCGCGGAGGCGACGGTGCCGCTTGGCCACTTCGAGCAGCGCCGCGTTGACGGTGTCCTTCTTCGTCTTGGTGCCCAGTATCGACGCCGCCTCGGCGAGGGCTTCGTCGTCGACGTCGACGTAGAGGTTCGACATATATGCCTCCTAGGCTCGGCGCATATGAAGCATATGCCCAAACGCCCGGAGCAGGCCCCGCCTAGCCCAGGTGGGTCGGGGCGAACATCTTCAGGGTGGCCGGGAGGACCAGGACCGAGGGGCCGGGGGTGGTGAGGGACTTGGCGAGGTCCTCGCGGAGGGTGGCGGGGGTGGTGGTGGCCGCGGGGACGCCGAAGGACTCGGCGAGGGCGGTGAAGTCGGGGCGGGTGAGTTCGGTGGCGGTGGTGCGGCCGTCGAAGGCGTCCGTCATGTACTCGCGCAGGATGCCGTAGCCGCCGTCGTCCACGATCAGCCAGGTGACGTCGAGGCCGTACTGCTTCGCTGTGGCGAGGTCGGCCACCGAGTACATCGCGCCGCCGTCGCCGGAGACCGCGAGGACCGGGGTGCCCGGCTCGGCGACGGCCGCGCCGAGGGCCGCCGGGAAGGCGTAGCCGAGGCCGCCGGCGCCCTGGGCCGAGTGCATGGTGTTCGGGTGCTTGGCGTCGAAGGCCGACCAGGCCCAGTAGGACAGGATCGTCATGTCCCAGAAGGACGGGGAGCGGGGCGGGAGGGCGGACCTGATCGAGGTGAGGAGTCCCTGCTCCAGGGTGAGGTCCTGGGCGGCGAGGCGGGCCGCGATGGCGTCGAGGACCGCGCGGACCCGGGCGGGCGCGTCGGCGTCCTCGCGGGGCTCGACGGTCTCCAGGAGGGCCTGGAGGGCGAGGCGGGCGTCCGCGTGGATGCCCAGCGCCGGGTGGTTGGACTCCAGCTTGCCGAGGTCGGCCTCGATCTGGACGACCCGGCCGGTGGGGAAGAACGTGTGGTAGTTGGAGCTGAGTTCCCCCAGGCCCGAACCCACGACGAGGAGGACGTCGGCGTCCTCCAGGAAGTCCGTCATGTGGCGGTCCTCCAGCCAGGACTGGAGGGAGAGCGGGTGGTTCCAGGGGAAGGCGCCCTTGCCGCCGAAGGTGGTGACGACGGGGGCGTTCAGGCGCTCGGCGAGCTGCCTGAGTTTCCCGGCGGCGTCCGCTCGGACCACTCCGCCGCCCGCGATGATCACCGGCCGGGCGGCCCGGGACAGCCAGTGCGCGGCCAGCGCGGTCAGCTCCGGGCGCGGGGCCAGTTCGTGCGGGCTCGCGTCCATGCCCGTGACCTGCGGGATCACCGTCTCGGCGCGGAGCACGTCCTCGGGGATCTCCACCCAGACGGGGCCGTGCGGGGCGGTCAGGGCCGACTCCCAGGCCTCGGCGACCACGGAGGGGATCTGGGAGGGGGTGCGGGCGGTGTGGACGGACTTCACCACGTCACGGAAGGACGCGGACTGCTCGCGCAGCTCGTGCAGGTGCCCGCGCCGGCCCCCGCCCAGGCCCGGGGACGGGACCTGGGAGGAGATGGCCAGCACGGGCGCGGAGGCGGCGGCCGCCTCCGCGAGGGCCGGCAGGGACATGAGCGCCCCGGGGCCGGTGGAGAGCAGCAGCGGGACCGCCTCGCCCGTCAGGCGGCCGTAGGCGTCGGCGGCGAAGCCCGCGTTGTTCTCCGTGCGCAGGCCGACCAGGTGCAGGTCGGAGCGGCCGACGGCGTCGAAGAGGGCGAGCGCGTGCTGCCCCGGCAGACCGAAGACGGTGGTCGCGCCGAGGCCGCGCAGCGTCTCCACGACCAGGTCCCCGCCCGTGCGGCCCGGCGGCGGGGCCAGGGCGGCCGCCGTCTGGGCGTCGGTGGGGCGGAGAACCAGGTCGTGGTCGTGCGTCACGTGCTTGCGTGCCCTTCGTGCGGTGCCGCCGGGCCGCCGTGCCTCGCCTTACTTCGCCTTGGAGGCGGCGATCTGGCGGCTCATGATCGTGGTGAGCTCGTACGCGGTGTGCGAGGCCGCGACCGAGGTGATCTCGGCGTGATCGTACGCCGGGGCGACCTCGACCACGTCGGCGGAAACGAGGTTGCAGGACGACAGGCCGCGGATGATCTCCAGCAGCTCGCGGGAGGTCATGCCGCCCGCCTCCGGCGTGCCGGTGCCGGGCGCGTGCGCCGGGTCCAGGACGTCGATGTCGATGGAGATGTACAGCGGGCGGTCGCCGATGCGCTGGCGCAGCTGGTCGGCGATCTCGTCGGCGCCGCGGCGGTAGACGTCCGCCGAGGTCACGATGCCGAAGCCCATCTTGGCGTCGTCGTCGAGGTCCTGCTTGCCGTACAGCGGGCCGCGGGTGCCGACGTGGGAGAGCGCCTCGGTGTCGAGGATGCCCTCCTCGACGGCGCGGCGGAACGGGGTGCCGTGGGTGTACTCGGCGCCGAAGTAGGTGTCCCAGGTGTCCAGGTGGGCGTCGAAGTGCAGCAGGGCGACCGGGCCGTGCTTCTTCGCGACCGAGCGCAGCAGGGGCAGGGCGATGGTGTGGTCGCCGCCGAGGGTCATCAGGCGGGAGCCGGAGGAGAGGAGCTCGTCGGCGGCGGCCTCGACCGTCTCGACGGCCTCGTTGATGTTGAAGGGGTTCACCGCGATGTCACCGGCGTCCGCGACCTGCGCGAGGGCGAACGGGGAGGCGTCCTGCGCCGGGTTGTACGGGCGCAGCAGGCGCGAGGCCTCGCGGATGGCGTTGCCGCCGAAGCGGGCGCCGGGGCGGTAGGAGACACCGGAGTCGAAGGGCACGCCGACGACGGCGACGTCGGCGGAGCCGACCTCGTCCAGGCGGGGCAGGCGGGCGAAGGTCGCGGGACCGGCGTAGCGCGGGATGCGGGAGGAGTCGACGGGGCCGCGCGGCGTCTGCTCGGTGCTCATGGGGGGTGCCCTTCTGGTGGTCCTGCTGGGGGTCCTGCTGGTGCGGTCTTTCGAGCGTAAGGGGGCGGGGAGGGGGCGCGAAGTGTACGTTTCATCCACCGACCCCTTTCGATGTGTACGGAGTATCCATGGCCGTGGAGGCCCCTCCCACCGCGCCGGTCGCCCTGGCGGCCCTGCTGTCCGACCGTGAACTGGGGCTGCGCCGGCTGGCGGGGCCGGCCGAGGCGGAGGTGCACGGGGTCCACGCCTCGGAGATGTCCGATCCGTCGCCGTACCTGCTGGGCGGGGAGCTGCTGCTGACGGCGGGGGCCGGGCTGGTGGACGCGGATTCCGGGGCGTACGTGGCCCGGCTGGCGCGGGCCGGGGTGGCGGGGCTGGGCTTCGGGGTGACGCCGGTGCACGAGACCGTGCCGCCCGGTCTGGCGGAGGCGTGCGCGCAGTACGGGCTGCCGCTGGTGGAGGTGCCGCCCGGGACCCCCTTCACGGCGGTCGCCCGCACGGTGTGGCGGCTGATGGCGGAGGCCCGCACGCGTGAGCTCCGCCGCGTCACGGAAGCCCAGCAGTCCCTGGCCTCGGCCGCCGCCCGCCCGGACCCCGTCCCGGCGGTCCTCTCCCGCCTGGCGGCGGCCCTGGGGGGCTGGGCGGCGCTGTGGGGGCCGGGGGGCGAGCCGGGGGCGGCGGGCGCCCCCGGCGCGGAACGCCCCGCACCGGCGGGCCGCCGCCCGGGCGCCGGCG
>NZ_JBHVUQ010000009.1:0-86628 GCF_042884105.1 Streptomyces sp. NPDC058157 | reverse complement strand
CGGGCCAGCTCCCCCCGGCCCCGCCCCGCCCGCCCCCCACCCCCCGCGCCGCCGGCGGGGCGGCCCGCACCCCGCGCGAGGGCGCCCCGTCCCGCCGCGTCGGCCCGGGGGCGGAGACCCCGGCCACGCCCGAAGCCACCACCACCCGCCCGCCCCGCCGCACCCGCTCGGCCTCGGACGGCTCGACGAGCCGGGCGGCCCCGCCCGCGGAGGCCGGCCCGGACACGGCCGGTCCGGACGCGACGGCCCCGGACACGGAGGTCCCGGACACGGCGGCCCCGGAGCCGGAGGCCCCGCGCCCCGCGCGACGTAGCCGGTCCGCCGCGGACGGGTCCGCCAGTCAGGCCCCCGCGCCGGAGCCGGAGGCTCCCAGGCGCCCGGCCCCGCGCAGCGCGGACGCGCCCTGGCACAACCCGAAGCCCGCCTTCGAGGAGCCGGCCCCCGAGCCCGGACCGAAGCCCGAAGCCGGGCCCGACCCCGATTCCGACCACGACACCACCGGAGGCGACGCGTGAACGACGTCCTCGACGTCGCCCTGCGACTGATCGTCGTCTTCGCCGTCTTCCTCGTGCTCCCGCTCGTCATCGGGCAGACCGAGCACAAGGTGATGGCGCACATGCAGGGCCGCCTCGGCCCCATGTACGCCGGCGGCTTCCACGGCTGGGCCCAGCTCGTCGCCGACGGCGTGAAGTTCGCGCAGAAGGAGGACATCGTCCCGGCCGACGCCGACCGGCGGATCTTCCAGCTCGCCCCCGCCGTCGCGCTGCTGCCCTACCTCCTCGTCCTGATCGCCATCCCCATCGGCCCCGGCGAAAGCGCCGTCGGCCAGGTCATCGACGCCGGCCTCTTCTACGCCCTCGCGGTCATGGGCGTCGGCGTCCTCGGCAGCCTGATGGGCGGCTGGGCGTCCGCCAACAAGTTCTCCCTCCTCGGAGGCCTCCGCACCGCCGCCCAGCTGCTCGCGTACGAGCTGCCGATGCTGCTCGCCGCCGCCTCCGTGGCCATGGCCGCCGGGACGGTGTCCCTGCCCGGCATCGTGAACGCCTTCGAGTGGTGGTGGCTGCCCTGGCAGATCATCGGCGCGCTCGTCTTCTTCACCGCCGGCCTCGCCGAGCTCCAGCGGCCCCCGTTCGACATGCCCGTCGCCGACTCCGAGATCATCTTCGGCGCGTACACCGAGTACACCGGCCTGCGCTTCGCGCTGTTCCTGCTCGCCGAGTACGCCGGCATCGTCGTCCTGTGCGCCCTGACCACCGTCCTCTTCCTCGGCGGCTGGCACGGCCCCCTCGGCGCCGACGGCCTCGGCTGGGTCTGGACCCTCCTCAAGACCGCGATCCTGGCGTTCGTCGTCATCTGGCTGCGCGTGAGCTACCCGCGCCTGCGCGAGGACCAGCTCCAGAAGCTCGCCTGGACCGTACTCATCCCCCTCGCGCTCGCCCAGATCGCGCTCACCGGCATCGTGAAGGTGGCGATCCAGTAATGCCCCCGATCCCCGGATCCGGCCTCGCCAAGGGCCTGGCCGTCACCCTGCGCACGATGACCAAGCGCGCGCACACCGCCCAGTACCCCGAGGTGCAGCCCGAGCTCCCGCCCCGCAGCCGCGGGGTCATCGGCCTGTTCGAGGAGAACTGCACGGTCTGCATGCTGTGCGCCCGCGAGTGCCCCGACTGGTGCATCTACATCGACTCCCACAAGGAGACGGTGCCCGCCGCCACCCCCGGCGGCCGCGAGCGCAGCCGCAACGTCCTCGACCGCTTCGCCATCGACTTCTCCCTCTGCATGTACTGCGGGATCTGCATCGAGGTGTGCCCCTTCGACGCCCTCTTCTGGTCGCCGGAGTTCGAGTACGCGGAGACCGACATCCACGAGCTCACCCACGAGCGCGACAAGCTGCGCGAG
The DNA here is from genome assembly GCF_042884105.1 of Streptomyces sp. NPDC058157. Lineage (NCBI taxonomy): Bacteria > Bacillati > Actinomycetota > Actinomycetes > Kitasatosporales > Streptomycetaceae > Streptomyces > Streptomyces sp. NPDC058157. The sequence goes on along the minus strand of NZ_JBHVUQ010000009.1, from coordinate 84,729 downwards.
TGGATGTGGACGGTCCCGGCCCCGCCCGCGCTGGACCCCGGAGCCGAGGAGCCGAAGGAGATCGCCGCCGCCCGCAAGGCCGCCGAGAAGGCCGAGGCCGCAGCCGCCGCGGCAACGGCCGACGCGACCCCCGACGCGACCCCCGACACCCCGGCGGGAGGCACCGCCTGATGTACGCCGCCCACCTCACCGCGGCCGCGGCCAAGGCCGCGACCGCCGTCGCGGCGGCCGCGCCCGGCGGCCCCGCCCCCAACCCCGGCCCCGGCTTCCTCTCGCCGACCGGCGTGGAGATCGCCTTCGTCCTCGTCGGCCTCGCCACCCTCGGCGCGGCCCTCGTCACGGTCACCACCAAGCAGCTCGTGCACGCCGCCCTCTGGCTGGTCGTCGCGCTCGGCGGGGTCGCCGTCGAGTACCTGCTGCTGACCGCCGAGTTCATCGCCTGGGTCCAGGTCCTGATCTACCTCGGCTCCGTGGTCGTCCTCCTCCTCTTCGGACTGATGCTCACCAAGGCCCCCATCGGCCGCTCCCCGGACGCCGACTCCGGCAACCGGTGGGTCGCCCTCGGCGTCGCGGGATCCGCCGGCGCCGCCCTCGTCTGGGTGGTCGCCGACGCCTTCCGCACCACCTGGATCGACCTCGACGGCCCCGCCCAGGGCTCCACCAAGGTCACCGGCGAGATCCTCTTCCAGCACTGGGTGCTGCCCTTCGAGGCCCTCTCCGTCCTCCTCCTCGCGGCCCTGATCGGCGCGATCGTGCTCTCCCGCCGCACCACCCCCGCCGAGGAAGCCGCCGACGCGGCCGACGCCGCCGCCCGCACGGGCACCGAGAAGGGGCAGAGCTGATGCACCTCGCCTACCCCGCCGTCCTCGCGGCCCTCCTCTTCGCCACCGGCCTCTACGGTGTCCTCGCCCGCCGCAACGCCATCCTGGTCCTGATGTCCGTCGAGCTGATGCTCAACGCCGTCAACCTCAACCTGGTCGCCTTCGACGTCTGGCTGCGCGACACCCTGCACGCCGGCCAGGCCCTCACCCTCTTCACCATCGCCATCGCCGCCGCCGAGATCGGCATCGGCCTCGCGATCGTGCTGATGGTGTACCGCAACCGCGGCACCTCGGACGTCGACCGGCTGCGCGACACCGCCGAAGGCCACGAGCCCGGCCACCCCGACGACCCGACCGCCCCCACCGCCCGGCCGGAGGTCGCCGCGTGAGCACCACGACCCTCGCGGTCCTCGTCCCCCTCCTCCCGTTCCTGGGAGCGGTGGCAGGACTCCTCCTCGGCCGGACCGCACCCGGCTTCGTCAGGCCGCTCGCCGTCCTGCCGCCCCTGGCCTCCGCCGTCCTCGCCGTATGGGTCGCCGTCCGCCACGGAGGCGGCAAGGCGATCGACACGGCGACCGAGCTGACCCCGACCGGCTCGGTGCCCATCGAGCTCTCGCTCCACCTCGACGGCTTCGCGGTCCTGGTCGCGGTCCTGGTCGCAGTGGTCGCCACCTGCGTACAGCTCTACTCGACCGCGTACCTCCGCGAGGACCCGCGCTACCCGTCCTACGCCGCTCTGGTCTCACTGTTCACCTCCGCCATGCTGCTCGTCGTCTACTCCGGCGACCTGATGGTGCTGCTGGTCGGCTGGGAGATCATGGGCATCTGCTCGTACTTCCTGGTCGGCCACTACTGGGAGACCGAGGCGGCCCGCTCCGCCTCCCTCAAGGCCTTCCTCGTCACCAAGCTCGGCGACGTCCCCTTCCTCATCGGACTGTTCGCGCTCGCCGCCGACGCCGGCTCCTTCCGGATCACCAAGATCCTCGGCGCCGTCGCCGCGGGCGGGCTCGACCACCCGACGCTGATCGCGCTGCTCCTGCTCGCCGGCGTCGCGGGCAAGTCCGCGCAGTTCCCGCTGCACACCTGGCTCCCCGACGCCATGGCCGGCCCCACCCCGGTCTCCGCGCTCATCCACGCGGCGACGATGGTCGCCGCCGGCGTCTACTTCATCGCCCGTCTCCTCCCCGTCTTCACGGCCTCGCGCGCCGCCCTGGTGGTCATGGCCGTCATGGCCGCGACCACGATGGTCGGCTCGGCGCTCGCGGCCCTGGCCCAGGACGACATCAAGCGCGTCCTCGCCTACTCCACGGTCGGCCAGCTCGGCTACATGACCGGCGCCCTGGCCGTCGGCGACCGCGGCGCCGCCGTCTTCCACCTCCTGTCCCACGGCGCCTTCAAGGCGCTCCTCTTCCTCGGCGCCGGCGTGATCATCCACGCCGCCGGCACGAACTCCCTCGCCGCCATGTCCCGCATGGACGGCCTGGCCAAGCGCATCCCCGACGCCTTCTGGACGATGACGATCGCGCTGCTCGCGCTCGCCGCCATCCCGCCCTTCGCCGGCTTCTTCTCCAAGGAAGCCGTCCTCGTCGCCGCCGAGCACGCCGCCGGCGGACACTCCGCCCTGGTCCCCGGCGCGGCCGGCTGGGTGGTGCTCGTCGCCGGGGTGCTGACCGCCCTGCTCACCGCCGCCTACGCCACCCGGCTGTGGCTGATGGCCTTCCGCGGCCGGGGCGCGGCCGCCCCCGACCACGGCAAGGAGCCCGTCGCCATGACCGGCGTGCTGTGGCTGCTCGCGGTCCCCTCGATCGCCTTCGGCCTCGCCGCCGGCCCCCTCGCCGACTGGTTCGACGGCAGGGAACTCACCCCGACCGTGACCACCTCGGTCCTCGGTACCGGCGCCGGCCTCATCGGCGTGATCCTGACCTACGCCCTGTGGCAGCGCGCCACCGCCAGGGCCGCCGCCGGGATCCGCAACGGAGGCGCCGTCCCGGCGTCCGTCGCGGCCGCCGAATCCGCCGCCGAGACCCCCGAGGTGGCCGAGGTGACCCACGAGCACCCCGCCGTACCGGCCGCCCCCGCGGCCGACCCCGGCCCGGCCCTCCTCGGCCCCCTGCACCGGCACGCCGCCGACGGCTTCCACCTCGACGCCGTCTACGACCGCCTGTTCGTCCGCCCCGTCCGCGCGGGCGCGAGCCTGGTGCGCTTCCTCGACCGCGAGGTCGTCGACACCTACGTCCGCGGCGCGGGCGCCGGACCCCGGCTGCTCGGCAGCCTGGTCCGCCGGGCCCAGACCGGCAACGTGCAGAGCTACCTGAGCGCCCTGCTCGCCGGCGCCGTGGTCCTGGCGATCGCCACCGCCGTCTTCGCCAACCTCAACGCCGGATCGTGAGCCGAGAGTCAGCCGTGATCGATATCAGCCCGTCCGTGATGCAGTTCCTTCTGGCGTTCGTCGTGGCCGCACCGCTCCTCGGCGCCGTCGCGGCCCTCCTCCCGGCCCCGCCCGGGCTCAAGGGCAGGAGCCCCGAACAGGCCGTGCTCCGCCACGGCGTCACCGTCACCGGCGTCATCCTCGCCGCGGCCGTCGCCCTCACCCTGGGCTTCGACCACGACGCCCCGTCCCGCTTCCAGGCGACGACGGACATCAGCTGGATCCAGGCGCTGAACATCCGGATCCACCTCGGCATCGACGGCATCTCGCTCCCCCTCCTCCTGATGACCGCGCTGCTGTTCTTCCTCTGCGCGCTCTACAGCTACTTCAAGCTCCCCGAGGGCCCCTCCCCGAAGGCCTTCGTGGCACTGCTGCTCGTCCTCGAGTCCGGCACCCTCGCGACCTTCGCCGTTCTCGACCTGATGCTGTTCTTCCTCGCCTTCGAGATGGTCCTCATCCCGATGTACTTCCTCATCGCCCGCTGGGGCGGTGCTCAGCGGCAGGCCGCCGCCTGGAAGTTCATCCTCTACACCCTCCTCGGATCCGTGGTCATGCTCCTCGGACTGCTGCTGATCGGACTGAACAGCGGCACTTTCGACATGGTGGCACTCGCCTCTGACAACGGCCGCGGACTGACCCACACCACCCAGATCCTGGCCGTCCTGGCCATCGGCACCGGCCTCGCCGTGAAGACCCCGATGTGGCCCCTGCACAGCTGGCTGCCCGACGCCCACACCGCGGCGCCCACCGTCGGCTCCGTGCTCCTCGCGGGCGTCCTGCTGAAGATGGGCACGTACGGGTTCGTCCGGATCCTGCTCCCCGTCACCCCCGGCGGCATGCACACCTTCGCCCCCTACCTCGGCGCCCTCGCCGCCGTCGGCATCGTCTACGGGTCCCTCGCCTGCCTCTCCCTCGCCCGCAAGGGCAACAAGGGCGACCTCAAGCGCCTCATCGCGTACTCCTCCGTCGGCCACATGGGCTTCGTCCTGCTCGGCATCGCGACGATGACCCCCACCGGCGTCAACGGCGCGCTGTTCGCGAACATCGCCCACGGCCTGATCACCGGCCTCCTCTTCTTCCTGGTCGGCGCCCTCAAGGACCGCTACGGCACCGCCGACATCGACACCCTCGCCGGAGCCACCGGCGCCGCCCTCTACGGCCGCGCCCCCCGCCTCGGCGCGCTCCTGGCGTTCGCCGCCGTCGCCTCCCTCGGCCTGCCCGGCCTGGCCGGGTTCTGGGGCGAGATGCTGGCCCTGTTCGGCGCGTTCGACCCGGCCCCGGGCCTGTCCCGGCCGGCCTTCCTCACCTACATGGCCGTCGGCGCGTTCGGCACCCTGCTCACCGCCGCCTACCTGCTGGTCGTCGTACGGCGCGTCTGCATGGGCGACCCGAAGGCCGGCCCCGAGCTCACCCTCGCCGACGTCCAGCGCTACGAGTTCGCCGCCTGGACCCCGCTCGTCGCCCTCACCGTCCTCGCCGGCCTGTGGCCCGCCACCCTCCTCGGCCTGACCGACCCGGCCGTCCAGAAGCTCCTCGCAGGAGGCAACGCATGACGGCCCTGACGGCCCTGGCCGCCGACACCCCCAGCCTGGTCCAGTCCGTCGACTGGCTCGCGATCACCCCCGTGGTCGTCCCGGCCGCCGTCGCCCTGATCGTCCTGGTCGCCGACCTCTTCCTGCCCGCCGCCCGCAAGCCCGTCCTCGGCTGGGTCTCCGTCGCAGGCCTGGCCGCCGCGACCGCCGCCCTGCTGCCGCTGCGCGCCGGCGACCGCACCACCTTCTGCCTCACCGCCGACCCCGGCGCGTGCAGCTACACCGCCGACCGCTTCGCGCTCGTCATCCAGTTCCTCGTGCTGGCTGGCGCCCTGGTCACCGCCCTGCTGTCGGTCACCGTCGTCCGCGAGGGCCGCATCCCGGCCGGCGAGTACTGGTTCCTGCTGCTCTCCTCCGCCGCCGGCGCCGCCCTGCTGCCCGCCTCCCGCGACCTCGCCACGCTGATCGTCGCCCTGGAAGTCGCCTCGCTGCCCGCGTTCGCCCTCGTCGGCATGCGCCGCGGCGACCGGCTGTCCTCCGAGGCCGCCCTCAAGTTCTTCCTCTCCTCGGTCACCGCCACCGCCGTCTCCCTGATGGGCGTCAGCCTCGTCTACGCCGCCACCGGCACCCTGCACCTGGCGCGGGTCGCCGACCGGCTGGAGGACGTCCCCGGGCAGCTCGACACCCTCGCCATGGCGGGCGTCGCCCTCACCCTCGTCGGCTTCGCCTTCAAGACTGCGGCCGTCCCCTTCCACTTCTGGGTCCCCGACACCTACGTGGGCGCCCCGCTGCCCGTCGCCGGCTACCTGTCGGTGATCGGCAAGGCCGTCGGCTTCACCGGCCTGATCCTCGTCACGGTGATCGCCTTCCCCGCGTACTCGGACGTCTGGGGCCCCGCCCTGGCCGTGCTCGCCGCGCTCACCATGACCCTCGGCAACGCCGCCGCCCTGCGCCAGTCCGCCGCCCGCGCGCACGGCGCCGTACGCCTCCTCGCCTGGTCCTCCGTCGGCCAGGCCGGCTACCTGCTGGTCCCGATCGCCGCGGCCGCCTACTCCGACCGCGACCAGATCGGCTCCACCGTCGCCTACGCCCTCATGTACGCGGCCGTGAACCTCGGCGCCTTCGCCGTCGCCGCGCTGGTCGCCCGGACCAGGCCGCTCAACCGGATCGACGACTACCGCGGCCTGTACGCCGAGCGTCCCGCCGCCGCCCTGTCGCTGGCCTTCTTCCTGCTCTGCCTGGCCGGCCTGCCGCCGGGCATCATCGGCCTCTTCGCCAAGGTCACCGTCTTCCGGTCCGCCGTCGACGCGGGCCTGGGCTGGCTCGCCGTGGTCATGGCGGTCAACGTCGTCATGGCCCTGTACTACTACCTGCGCTGGACCGCCCTCCTCTTCCGCGCCCCGCAGACCGAGGGCGAGGTCCCGGCGGTCCGTACGAAGGCCCCCTGGCCCCTCACGGCGGCCATCGCCCTCACCGCCGCGACCGCCCTGGTCCTGTCCGGCGCCCCGCAGCTGGTCCTGCGCTTCGCCGCGGGCACCCTCTTCCCGCTGTAGCCCGCCCCGCCGCGCCCGCACCGCGCTTCCTCACCCGTACGGAGCAACGCCCACCGCCGCCCCCGGCCCGTGCCACCGGGGCGGCGGCGCCCCGGTGTGCGCCGGGAACCAGACGCCGCCACCTCGCGTTGACCACAAAGGGAGGGTCCACTGGACCGAAGACCCTCAGATCCACGACGGGGCTCCCCTGACGCACCACTTGGAGGGCGTACCGTGCACCGCCGGCACAACGGGCTGAAGACCGCCGTACTCCTCGGCGGGATGTCCGCACTCATCATCGTCATCGGCAGCTTCTTCGGGCGGGGCGGCCTGATCGTCGCCGTCCTGGTGGCCCTCGGGACGAACGCGTACGCGTACTGGAACAGCGACAAGCTGGCTCTACGCGCGATGCGCGCCCGGCCCGTCAGCGAGTTCGAGGCCCCCGAGCTCTACCGCATGGTCCGCGAGCTCTCCACGTCCGCGCGCCAGCCCATGCCCCGCCTCTACATCTCGCCGACCGAGGCCCCCAACGCCTTCGCCACCGGCCGCAATCCGCGCAACGCCGCCGTCTGCTGCACCGAGGGCATCCTGCGCATCCTCGACGAGCGAGAGCTGCGCGGGGTCATCGGGCACGAGCTGAGCCACGTCTACAACCGGGACATCCTGATCTCCTCGGTCGCCGGAGCCCTGGCCTCCGTGATCATGTTCCTGGTGAACTTCGCCTGGCTGATCCCGGTCGGCCGCTCCAACGACGACGAGGGCCCCGGCATCTTCGGCATGCTGCTGATCATGCTCCTCGGCCCGCTGGCGGCGTCGGTGATCCAGCTCGCCATCAGCCGCTCGCGCGAATACGAGGCGGACGCCTCCGGAGCCCAGCTCACCGGCGACCCCCTCGCCCTGGCCGGAGCCCTGCGCAAGCTCGACGCCGGCACCAAACAGCTTCCGCTGCCCCCCGAACCCCGGCTGGAGACGGCGAGCCACATGATGATCGCCAACCCCTTCCGTCCGGGCCAGGGACTCTCCAAGCTGTTCTCGACGCACCCCCCGATGGCCGAGCGGATCGCCCGGCTCGAACAGATGGCAGGCCGCAGCCAGTGAAAACCATCCTGAACGTCATTTGGCTCGTACTCAGCGGGATCTGGTTGTTCCTGGGCTACTGCCTGGCCGGCCTGATCCTCTGCGTCACGATCATCGGCATCCCCTTCGGCATAGCGGCCTTCCGCATCGCCCTCTACGCCCTGTGGCCCTTCGGCTACACCACCGTCGAGCGCCGCGACGCGGGCGCCCCGTCCTGCGTGGGCAACGTCCTGTGGCTGGTCCTGGCCGGCTGGTGGCTGGCCCTGGGCCACATCGCCACCGGCATCGCCCTCTGCGTCACGATCATCGGCATCCCCTTCGGCATCGCCAACTTCAAGATGGTCCCCCTCTCCCTCCTCCCCCTGGGCCGCGAGATCGTCCCCACCGACGCACCCTTCGCCTCCCGGTGACGGCGGGCGCCCGCTTCGCCCTCCGGGGCGAGGACGAGGACCGCGAGGAGGAGCAGCTGTGGGCCCTGTGCGAGGGGGCGGAGAACCTCTTCGCCGACCCGCCGGAGCCGCCGCGGCGGATCTACGAGCTGCTGGGCTGCGCCTTCGAGGGCGAGCTGCCGTCGGCACTCGGCTTCCTGGCCCTCAAGCCGCTCGACAAGCACGGCACACCGCTGTGGGAGTGGTACCTGGAGGACGCCCGCGTCCTCACCGCCCGGCCGTGCGCCCGTGACCTGTCGCGGTTGGACGTGACCATCGAGGCCGTACGGTCCGAGCAGCAGCCGCAGTACCCGCAGCGGGTCGCCCTGTCGGTGGGCTTCAGCCTCTCGGACGCCGGCGACAGGCTCCTGGGCCACTTCCGGGACCTCGCCGAGGTGCTGCCCGCGGCGGAGCCGGAGCCCCACTCCGTGCGCCTCCTCGGATGCTCGCTGCACGGGCCGCTGCGGGACGTGGTGGAGGGCAGGAGGAAGCGGCGGCTCGCCTACCGGCACCTTGACGCCCTGGACGCCGCAGGTGAGGTCCTCACCATCGCGGGGAACCCGGACATCGTCGACTGGGAGCCGTCCCCGCGCGGGCCGGGCCTCTACGACCTGACCGTGCACATGGACCCGCAGCCCCGGGTCGTCGCCGGGATCTGGCCGCTGTGGCGCGAGGGCCGCCCGGCCGTCCCCAACCTGTGGGCGGCCTTCGACGCCACCGGCCGGGCCCGCTGGCTCGACCCGGCCGTGAACCGCCGCACGGGCCCGGACCGCCCGGCCGGCGGCACCTACCACCTCGACGGCCGGCACGTCACCGACTACGAGGGCTTCTTCTGCGCCCTCGGCGAGGCCGTCAACGGCCCCGGCGGCTACTTCGGCCGCTGCCTCGACGGCGTCTCGGACGCCCTTTGCGGCGGATTCGGGGCGACCTGGCCGTTCACCCTCGTCTGGCATGACCACGAGACGGCCCGCCCTGCCTCGGCGTACAGCCGCTGGTCTTCGGCCCGGCGTCCTTTCCCGAACTGCTCTCCTTCCTGCGGGAAAAGCGCATCGACGTCGTCCTGCGCTGAGTTATCCACAGGCCGGGACGGCTGTCAGAGGTCTGCGTCACCATGAACACATGAACGAGACCGAGCAGTTGCTGGAGCAAGTGACCGACCGCGTACGCGACTCCGTGCGCGGGCACGGCAAGCCCGTTCCCGTACCCCTGGCGGCAGGGGAGGTCGAACGGGCCGAGCGCGCCCTGGGCTTCCCGCTGCCGCCCCTGCTCGCCGCGCTCCACACGCGCGTCGGCGACGGCGGATTCGGGCCCGAGTACGGGCTGCTGCCGCTGCGCCAGGCCATAGCGGAGTACGAAGGGGGCCGTGCCTCCGACTGGGGCTGGCCGGAGGGCGTCCTGCCGATAGCCGACCTCGGCTGCGCCATGTACGCGTGCGTGGACTGCCGCTCCGATACCGCCCGGATGCTCCTCTTCGAGCCCAATCCCGGGGACCCCGACCTCGCCTGGTACCACCTCTGCCCGAGCCTGGCGCAGTGGTTGCGCGACTGGCTCGACGGCACCGGCTGGTTCCGTGAGGAGTGGGACGAGGACGAGATGGAGACGGCCCCCTGGGCGGAGTTCAGCTCCCGGATCTGAGCCGGCGCCGGATTCCGTAGGCCAGCGCGCCCAGCGCCAGGACCGCCGCGCCCGACACCGCCGAAGCGGCGGGCAGGGCGCAGGCCAGCAGGACACAGCCGGACAGCCCCGCCGCTGCCACGGCACGACCCTTGACATCTGAACCGAGAGTCCATGCGGAGGCGTTCGCGATCGCGTAGTAGGCCAGCACTCCGAAGGAGGAGAAGCCGATCGCGCCCCGCAGATCGGCGGTGGCCGCGAGCACCGCCACCACCGCGCCCACGGCCGGCTCCGCGTGGTGCGGCACCTGATGCCGGGGATGCACGGCGGCCAGCGCGCGCGGCAGATGGCCGTCGCGGGCCATCGCCAGCGTGGTCCGCGACACCCCGAGCACGAGGGCCAGCAGAGAGCCCAGCGCGGCCAGCGCCGCGCCCACCCGGACGACCGGGACCAGTCCGGGCCGGCCGGCCGCGCGCACCGCGTCGGCCAGCGGGGACGAAGACCCCGCCAGGGCGCCGGAACCGAGCACCGACAGCGCCGCCACGGCCACGGCGGCGTACACCAGCAGGGCGATGCCCAGCGCGAGCGGCACCGCGCGCGGGATCGTGCGCTGCGGATCACGCACCTCCTCGCCCAGCGTCGTGATCCGCGCATAGCCCGCGAAGGCGAAGAACAGCAGGCCGGCGCCCTGCAACAGACCGGCCGCCCCGCCCCACCCCCCGCCGGCCAGACGCCCGGAGTCCGCCGCGGCGGAACCCAGGCAGGCCACCACGACCCCGGCCAGCACCGCCAGTACCGCCGCCACGATCAGCCGGGCGATCCGGGCGGACTTCTGCACCCCGCCGTAGCCCGCGGCGGTCAGCGCCACCACCGCCGCCACGGCCACCTCGTGCTCCCGCCCCGGCCACACGTACGCCCCGACGGTCAGTGCCATCGCCGCGCAGGAGGCCGTCTTGCCGACGACGAAACCCCAGCCGGCCAGGTACCCCCAGAACGGTCCGAGCCGCTCGCGCCCGTACACGTACGTGCCGCCCGAGGAGGGGTAGCGGGCGGCGAGCCGCGCCGAGGAGTGCGCGTTGCAGTAGGCCACGAACGCCGCCAGGGCCAGGGCGGCCAGCAGTCCGCCGCCCGCCGCTCGGGCCGCCGGGGCGAGGGCGGCGAAGATCCCGGCGCCGACCATCGCGCCGAGCCCCACCACGACGGCGTCCGGCACCCCCAGGGTGCGCTTGAGCTGGTTGTCCACGCGCGGAGGGTAGCCGGGCTAGATGACGCCCTCACGTCCGGGAAGCGGCGTCCGCTTGCGCTCCCAGCCCTCCAGCGCCGTCAGACAGGCGTGGTCCAGGTGGCGCAGCCCGCTCAGGTCGAGCCGCACCGGCGCCCCGTGCGGCAGGGCCTCCAAGGAGTCCAGCAGCTTCGGCAGCCGCAGGAAGCTGGCGTTCCCCACGACCCGCACGCGCAGCTCCTGACCCTCCCAGACCTCCTCGACGTGCACGTGGGAGGTCTCCCAGGCGGCCTTGGCCACCGCCAGGCCCAGCCCGACCAGCACCCCCTCGAAGAGACTGGTGGCCAGGATCGAGACGGCCGTCACCACCAGCACCACCGCCTCGCCCCGGTGCGTCCGCCACAGCGCGGCCACCGCCCGCGCCGGCAGCAGCTTCCAGCCCGCGTGCAGCAGCACCCCGGCGAGCGCCGCGAGCGGCACCACCTCCAGGACCTGCGGCAGCGCGACCGCGAACAGCAGCAGCCAGCCCCCGTGCATGATCCGGGACGCCCGGGTACGCGCCCCGGCCTCCACGTTCGCCGAACTGCGCACGATGACGGCGGTCATCGGCAGCGCCCCGAGCAGCCCGCACACCGCGTTGCCGAAGCCCTGGGCGACCAGCTCGCGGTCGTAGTCGGTGCGCGGCCCCTCGTGCATCCGGTCCACGGCGGCGGCACTGAAGAGGGTCTCGGCGGAGGCGATCAGCGCGAGCGCCACCACCGTCCCGACGGCCCCCACGGAGCCCAGCGCGCCGAAGTCCGCCCAGCCCGGCGGCGAAACGGCCTCCAGCACCCCCGTCACCCGGACGGTCTCGACGGGCAGCCGCAACAGCACGGCCGCGGCGGTGGCGGCCGCGACCCCGACGAGCGCACCCGGCACCACCCGCAGCCGCGCCGGCACCCGGCGCCACAGCACCAGGACGGCGATGGTCCCCGCCCCCAGCGCCACGGCGGCCCAGTCGGCCCGGGCCCCCAGCTCGTGCATCCCGCCCAGCTTGGCCAGGGTCTGCCCGGGGGCCCGCACCCCGCCGAGGGCGTAGAGCTGCCCGGCGATCAGCACGAGCCCGATTCCGGCGAGCATCCCGTGCACCACGGCCAGCGAGATCGCCCGGAACCACCGCCCGAACCGCAGCGCGCCCAAGCCCAGCTGGACCAGGCCCGCGGCCAGCACGAGGACCCCCAGCGCGGGCAGGCCGTAGCTGCCCACGGCCTCGTAGACGAGGACGGTCAGCCCGGCGGCGGGCCCGCTGACCTGGAGCTCACTGCCCCGGAACCAGCCGGTGACCAGCCCGCCCACGACCCCGGTGACGATCCCCAGCTCGGCGGGGACGCCGGAGGCGACGGCGACGCCGACGCAGAGCGGGAGCGCCACCAGGGCGACGACCACGGACGCCCCGAGGTCCGCTCGGAAACTGCCGGCCCCAGGCATGCGGGAACCCCCTCGTGAGGACGGTGACGGATGTCACCCAGCCTGTGGGGCGCGCCCGCCGGCGCCCAGTCACCACAGGGGGGCCGGACGGGAGCGCGCGCCGCTCACGCCGGGCACACGCCCCGGGCGCCGAAACGGCGAAGGGCACAACGCGGGCGCCCGCCGGGAGACCCCCGGCGATCCGCCCCCGTTGTGCCCCACGGGGTCCGATCAGCGACGTACGCGCAGGTCAGCGGTAGTTCACGAACTGGATGGCGAAGTCCAGGTCCTTGCCCTTGAGGAGGGCCTGCACGGCCTGGAGGTCGTCACGGCTCTTGGAGCTGACGCGCAGTTCCTCGCCCTGGACCTGGGCCTTGACGCCCTTGGGGCCCTCGTCCCGGATGATCTTCGCGATCTTCTTGGCGTTCTCCTGGGAGATGCCCTCCTGGATCGTCGCGAAGATCTTGTACTCCTTGCCGGACAGCTGCGGCTCGCCGGCGTCCAGCGCCTTCAGCGAGATCCCGCGCTTGACCAGCTTGGTCTGGAACGCGTCGAGGATGGCCTTGACCCGCTCCTCGCCGTTCGCCTCCATCAGGATCTTCTCGCCGGACCAGGAGATCGAGGCACCGGTGCCCTTGAAGTCGTAGCGCTGCGAGATTTCCTTGGCGGCCTGGTTGAGGGCGTTGTCGACCTCCTGCCGCTCGACCTTCGAGACGATGTCGAAACTGGAGTCGGCCATGTGCTGTGGCTCCTTGAAGTCGGCTGCGTGTGCCCCGGAGGGCCGCGGCCGGACATCCCCGGACCGCTCCGCAAAGCCTAGCCACCGCACCCGGCGGAAGTGCTGATCAATCCGGTGGCGAAGCACCCCCGCACATCAGGTATCGTTTACGTCGTTGCCAGGGAACGACGCCGAAAGGCGGAGGGACCAAGGCGACATCCCATGGCGGTGTGCCCGAGTGGCCAATGGGAGCGGACTGTAAATCCGTCGGCTTAGCCTACCCAGGTTCGAATCCTGGCGCCGCCACGCGAGTGGAACCCCCGTTCATCTGCGGAAGCGCAGTGGACGGGGGTTTCTTCGTAGTGCCACGACCGGGCTAGGGCGCGGTGACCGTCAGGTGGTAGGTCGTGTCGACCCAGAAGCCGTTCGTGGCCGCCGCGTCGATCTCCAGGACGAACTGGCCCGGCGGCAGCGGGTCGAGGGCGCACCACAGCCCCCAGGCGACCTGCGGTATCCCCAGGACGGGGAAGGGCTTCGAGGTGAACTCCCGCAGCGGCAGCGGAGAGCTGTTCAGTGCCGCCGAAGCCCGCGTCGGCTCCAGCCGCCACGGCTTCGTCAGGAACGGCACCGCCGCGCGTCTGGTGTTCAGCACCGGGAAGAAGACCGGACGGCCCGCCGGGACGCCGCACCGGCGCACCACCCGGCCGCCGTGGGTGCCCGCCAGGAACCACAGGTCCTCGGGCTGCCGCCGGCCGGCGTAGGCGCCCGTCGTGTCCGCCACCGGGCTCTCGCCCTCCGGGGCGGACAGCGCCCACCTCCACCACCGGGCCGCGAGCCGGCCCCCCTCCGCCGCGCCGAGCCGCCAGTTCCCGTCGCCCATACCGTGTCCCGGTCCCCCCGCGGCCGCCCCCTGCGGCCGGATTCCGGGTGACCCTATCGGCCCCCACCACGCACCGAACCGGGCGGCCGGTCGTTCACGGGGCGTGCGACGGACTTCGGACAGACGCGGAAAGGCCGGGAGCGGCGTACTGATCGCCCTGCTCGGCGCCGGGATCCCGGCCCTGGTCGGGGCGGCGCTGCACACCCACGCGGGGGAGCCCTACCGGGAGACCCGGCTGTACTTCGGCACCCAGCGCCCCGACGGCCGCCCGCCCGTCGGCAGGGGGGAGTTCACGCGCTTCCTGGACCGCGAGGTCGCTCCGGGCTTCCCCGAGGGCTTCACGCTCCGGGACGGGTACGCCCAGCGGCGCGGCGAGGACGGCAAGGCCGTCCGCGAGACCTCGTACGAACTCGTGCTGCTCTACCCCGAGAACGAGGCGGCCGAGCGCGGCGCCCGCGCCGAACGGATCCGGCAGGCCTACCAGGAGCAGCTGCGGCGGGGCCCGGTCGGACGCGCCGACGCCGAGCTGGAGGCCGACCTCCGCCCCTGACCGGAAGCGGGGCTGACGGCCCGTCGGGGCCACCGCGGGATCAGTTGCCCGCCACGTCCTTCACGGCGACCGCGGCCGGCGTCGAGCCCGACAGCAGCTCCAGCGTCAGGCCGACCGTCGCCGGGGTCTCGACCAGCTCGGCGAGCACCGCCGCCACGTCGTCCCGCGTGACGCTGCCCGGCCCGGTGCGCGCCTCCAGCCGGACCAGCCCCGTGCCGGGGTCGTCGGTCAGGACACCCGGGCGGAGGATCGTCCACTCCAGGCCGAGCCGGGTCCGCAGGTGGTCGTCGGCCTCGCCCTTGGCCCGCAGGTACGCGTCGAAGACCTCGTCCCCCTCGTGCCGGGCGTCCGAACCCATCGAGGAGACCATCAGGAAGCGGCGCACGCGGGCCCGTTCGGCGGCGTCGGCGAACAGCACCGCCGCGCCCCGGTCCACGGTCTCCTTGCGCGCCGGACCGCTGCCCGGACCGGCGCCGGCCGCGAACACCGCGACGTCCGCGCCCTGCAGGATCCCCGCCACGTGCTCCACGGAGGCCGACTCCAGGTCGCACAGCACCGGTTCCGCGCCGGCCGCGCGCAGATCGGCGCCCTGCTCCGGGTCCCGGACGATCCCCGCGACCTCGTACCCGCGCGCGGCGAGCAGGCGCTCCAGCCGCAGCGCGATCCGACCGTGTCCACCCGCGATGACGATGCGCATGTCCCGACCGTACGACGACCCGGGCGCCCCCGCCCGCGAACGCCCGGCGAGCCTTCAGGGGCCGGGCTCCATCCGGCCCTGCCGGGGCAGGTCAAGGGCCACCGCGACCGCCGAGTCGCAGTACTCCCGTACGGCACTCGTCCGGGCTACCACCCGCCCCCGGTGGATCACGATCCGGCTGTACGCCAGCGACAGCACCCCGGCGATCCGGTCCCCGCGCACGGCCAGCAGCTCCGCCGGGAAGCCGGCCTCCACCCGGACCTCCGGCAGGGCCATCGCCTCGCGGGCGGCGGCGCTGACCGCGTCGTAGGCCTCGGCGGCGCGCAGCCCGCCCTGGGAGGCCAGCAGGTAGGCGGCTTCGAGGGGGTCGCCCCGGCCGACCGGGTTCCCCGCGTCCCGCAGCGCCCCGCTCCCGGCGGCGACCCGGACCCCGGCGGCGCGCAGCAGGCGTACGGGGGCGGTGCGCAGGCCGCGGCGCTCCAGGGCGGCGCAGTCGCCCTGCGGGAGGCAGGTGACCCGGACGCCGGCCGCCGCGAGCTGGTCGGCGGCGCGCGAGGCGGCGTCCAGCGGCAGCCGGGACAGCCCGCCGCAGGGGCCGATGGTCACCCCGGGCCGCAGTCCGCCGGCCATCGCCGCGAGCCGGGCGAGGCGGCCGGGGTCGTCCCCGTCCGTGTGCAGGTCCACGGGGCAGCCGTGCTCGGCGGCCAGCTCCAGGACCGCCTCGACGAAGCCCGTCGGGTCGGGGTCCAGGTCCGGACAGCCTCCGATCACCGAGGCGCCCATCTTCACGGCGTCGCGCAGCATCGCCAGCCCGTCGGCCCCGGCCGCCCCGGTCAGCAGCCGGGGCACGGCCACCGTGGTCAGGTCGGTGAGGCCGCGCAGGGAGCGGCGGGCCTGGAGGGCGGCCTCCATGGGCCCCAGCCCGTGCACGTCGCCGATCCGGATGTGGGAGCGCACGGCGGTGGCCCCGTGCCCGAGCTGGAGCAGCGCCGCCTCGGTGGCCCGGCGCTGCACCTCGTCGCGGGTGTACGAGACGGGTCCCTCGCCGTCGGCGGTCAGGGCGGTGTCCCCGTGGGCGTGCGGCTCGGCCGGGGCGGGCAGCAGCAGGTAGCCGCGCAGGTCGACCCGGGCCAGGGCGGGGGCCGGGAGGCTGCCCGCGGTCCCGACGGCCTGGATGCGGCCGCCGCTGAGCCGGACGTCGACGGTGCGCCCGTCGGTGAGCCGGGCGCCGGTGAGCAGGAGCCCCGTGGCCTCGGAGGCGGAGCCGCCGGCGGGGGCGCGGCCCGGGGTGCGCGCGGGCCCGTCCGCGGGAGTGCGGCCCGGCCCGGCGGCCTGGCTCCGGCCCGGCCCCCCGGAGGCCCGCGACGGTCCCCCCGCGCCGCCCTTGGGCGGGCCGCCCGCCGGGCCCTTCGACGGGCCGCCCGCCGGACCCTTGGGCGGGCCTCCGCCCGGGTTCCCGGGGGAGCCGCCGGAGGGGCCGCCGGCGGGGTTGCGGGGTGAGGGGGACGGCTGCTGCGGCTGGCTGTCGGACATCGCGCTCCTGCGGTGGCTCGGGCGGTTCCTGAGCCGTGGCCGCAGCCCGCGGCCCAAGATCACGCAGCGTGCTCAGAGCCTAGGGCGCGGGGCTCCCGGGTTCGCGGAGGAGCGCAATAGTCGTACCGGTGTGGTGCCCACGCGCCTCGTGGGCCTGAGGTGCGGCTGTGACCCCGGCCACAAAAAGGCCTGTTTGTGGCCGGAGAGGGTCCCGCAGGTGATCGGGAATCGTCGGCGCGGACCTTCCGAGCCCAGTCCCCCCAAAGGATTTGGGCGATCGGCGCGCAACCGTGTAATGTCTTCCTCGCTCGCCCCAATAGCTCAGTCGGTAGAGCGTCTCCATGGTAAGGAGAAGGTCTGCGGTTCGATTCCGCATTGGGGCTCTGGTGAGAGAGGTCCCCCGCCCTCGGGCGGGGGACGGATCTCATCAAAGCGGCGTAGCTCAGTCGGTAGAGCAAGCGGCTCATAATCGCTGTGTCACCGGTTCAAGTCCGGTCGCCGCTACCAAACCCAAAGTAGCCGATTGCGGGGTCGGTCTCCCGATCGGCTACTCTTTTATGCGTTCATCCGTCCCATAGTCCGTCAAGGAGCACTCACGTGGCTGCCACCGACGTCCGCCCGAAGATCACGCTGGCCTGCGTGGAGTGCAAGGAGCGGAACTACATCACCAAGAAGAACCGGCGTAACAACCCGGACCGCATGGAGATGAAGAAGCACTGCCCGCGCTGCAACTCGCACACCGCGCACCGCGAGACCCGCTAGTCACTGGCGAAGTCTCCGCACAGGCACCTTCACGAGGTCGTCCCCTTCTGGGGGGCGGCCTCGTGTCGTTTCCGCACCGGTTCCTTGATCCGGAGCCCCTTCCACAGGAGGTAGTGAGCCATGGCACTCGACCAGGCCTTCGTGGGGCGGACCTACCCGCCCACCGAACCGTATGAGGTCGGCCGGGAGAAGATCCGCGAATTCGCGGTCGCGGTGGGTGACGAGAATCCCGTCTACACCGACCCCGAGGCCGCCAAGGCGCTCGGTCACCAGGACGTGATCGCCCCGCCGACTTTCGTGTTCGCCATCACCTTCGCCGCCGCGGGCCAGGTCGTCGAGGACCCGCAGCTGGGGCTGGACTACAGCCGCGTCGTGCACGGCGACCAGAAGTTCGCGTACGTGCGCCCCGTGCGCGCGGGCGACCGGCTCACCGTGACCTCCACCATCGAGGCCGTGAAGACGATGGCCGGCAACGACATCATCGACATCCGCGGCGAAGTCCACGACGAGTCCGGCGAGCACGTGGTGACCGCGTGGACCAAGCTCGTGTCCCGCGCCCCCGAGGAGGCCTGAGATGACCGCGCAGATCCACTACGCCGACGTCGAGGTCGGCACCGAGCTCCCGGCGGCGGCCTTCCCCGTGACCCGGGCCACGCTCGTCCGCTACGCCGGCGCCTCCGGTGACTTCAACCCGATCCACTGGAACGAGAAGTTCGCCAAGGAGGTCGGGCTGCCGGACGTCATCGCGCACGGCATGTTCACCATGGCCGAGGCGATCCGCGTCGTGACCGACTGGGTCGGCGACCCGGGCGCGGTCGTCGAGTACGGCGTCCGCTTCACCAAGCCGGTCGTCGTCCCGAACGACGACGAGGGCGCGCTGATCGAGGTCACCGCCAAGGTCGCGCAGAAGCTGGACGACAACCGCGTGCGGGTCGACCTGACGGCGATGAGCGCCGGCCAGAAGGTCCTGGGCATGTCCCGCGCGGTGGTCCGGCTGGCCTGACCGGCCGCCCGACGACGGGCAGAGGCGCGGGGCGACCCCCCGCGCCCCCTCCGTACCCTCCTCCGCCCCTGCCTTTCCGCGCACGCACCCCCTTGACCAAGTTAGTGATTGAGTACTAACTTTCTTTCCATGGCAAGGATGAGTGCGGACGAGCGGCGCGAGAGCGTCATCCGCGCCGCGATCCAGGAGTTCGCGCGCGGTGGCTACCACGGGACTTCCACCGAGGCGATCGCCAAGCGCGTCGGGGTCTCGCAGCCGTACCTCTTCCGCCTCTTCCCGGGCAAGAAGGCCATCTTCCTGGCCGCCGCCGGCCGGTGTCTGGAGAGCACCCGCAGGGTCTTCGCCGAGGCCGCCGACGGACTGCACGGCGAGGAGGCCCGCGCCGCCATGGGCGAGGCCTACGTCCGGCTGATCGCCGAGGACCCGGCGATGCTCCAGATGCAGCTCCAGATGTACGTCACGGTGGCCGCCGCCGAGGCCGCCGGGGACCACGAGCTCGGCGAGCTCGTGCGGGCCGGATGGCTGGAGCTGTGGGACACCGTCGGCATCCCGCTCGGCGACGTCCACCAGACCACCGCCTTCATGGCCCAGGGGATGCTCATCAACACCCTGTCCGCCATGGGGTTCCCGTCCGGCCACCGGATCTGGGACGGCTTCCCGGGCGACGTCGACAAGGCGGCCGGCTCGGTGCGCGGTCGGGCGGACGGCCCGGCGGGCGGCCGCACGGTGTGAGGAGCGGGGCCGAACGCGGCCCCGCATCCGTCTGCCCTTGAAAGTTAGTCAGCAATAACTAACAACACTCTCGCAGGGGGAAGCATGACCCAGCAGAAACTCGGGCCGTCCGCGGTCTGGGCCCTCGTCCTCACCGGCGCCGCCGGCTTCATGGCCGCCCTCGACAACCTCGTCGTCACCACCGCCCTCCCCGCCATCCGCGCCGACCTCGGCGGGAAGCTGGAGGACCTGGAATGGACGGTGAACGCCTACACGCTCACCTTCGCCGTCCTGCTGCTGTTCGGCTCCGCCCTCGGCGACCGCTTCGGCCGCCGCCGGCTGTTCACCGCCGGCCTCGCCCTCTTCAGCGGCGCCTCCGCCGCCGCGGCCCTCTCGCCCGGCATAGGCCAGCTGATCGCCGCCCGCGCCGTCCAGGGCGCCGGCGCGGCGGTCATGATGCCGCTCAGCCTCACCCTGCTCACCGCCGCCGTCCCGGCCGCCCGCCGCGGCATGGCCCTCGGGATCTACGGAGCCGTCACCGGCCTGGCCGTCGCCAGCGGCCCCCTCATCGGGGGCAGCCTCACCGAACACGTCTCCTGGCAGTGGATCTTCTGGCTGAACGTGCCCGTCGGCCTGGCCCTGATCCCGCTCGCCCGGCTGCGCCTGGCCGAGTCCACCGCCCCGGACGCCCGCCTCGACCTCCCCGGCACCCTGCTCGTCAGCGGCGGCCTCTTCGGCATCGTCTACGGACTGGTCAACGCCAACGCCCACGGCTGGACCAGCGCCCCCGTCCTCACCGGCCTCATCGCCGGCAGCGCCCTCGTCGGCGGCTTCGTCCACCACGGCTTCCGCAACGCCAACCCCATCCTGCCCATGCGTCTCTTCCGCCACCGGGGCTTCTTCGGGATCAACCTCGCCAGCCTGCTGATGTACCTCGGCATGTTCGGGTCGATCTTCCTGCTCAGCCAGTTCCTCCAGGGCGTCGCCGGCTACTCGCCCACCGAGGCCGGCCTGCGCATGCTCCCCTGGACCGGCATGGGGATCGTCGTCGCCCCGCTCGCCGGGACGCTCGCCGACCGGATCGGCGGCCGCCCCGTCGTCGTCGCCGGACTGGCCCTCCAGTCCCTCGGCCTCGCCTGGTTCGCCCTCGTCCTGACCCCCGGCGTCTCCTACACCGCCCAGCTGCCGGCCCTCGTCCTCAGCGGGATCGGCATGTCCCTGTACTTCGCGCCGGCCAGCCACGTGCTGATGTCCACCGTGAGCCCCGCCGACCAGGGCAAGGCCTCCGGCACCAACAACGCCCTGCGGGAGGTCGGCGGTGCCCTCGGAGTCGCCGTCCTCGCCTCCGTCTTCTCCGCCCGCGGCGGCTACGAGACCCCGCGGGCCTTCACCGACGGCACCGTCCCCGCCCTGTGGATCGGCGCCGCCGCCGTGGCCCTCGCCGCCGCCCTGGCCCTGCTCGTCCCCCGCCGCACGAAGCCCGTCCCCGCCCCCGCCCCGGCCCCCGAGCCCACCCCGGTCCACGCCGCCTGATCTGTTCCTGCCCGGCCGCCCCGCCCCGCCCCGCGTGAAGGAGACCCGTCATGCCCGACATCCCCTGGACCACGCCCACCCCGCCGGCCCCCGACGCCGAGGTCTACGTCATGGCCTCACGCTTCGAGACCGAGACCCTCACCGGCGCCCTCAGGTTCTTCCTCAAGGCGCCCGGCATCATCGCCCAGCTCCGCAAGGCCCCCGGCGCCCACGGCGCCGCCCTCCGGGCCCGCGTCCTGCGCCGCACCTTCCTCACCCTCTCCGCCTGGGAGGACCGGGACGCCCTGTACCGCTTCGCCCGCAGCGAGCCCCACCGCTCCAGCTCCCGCGCGGCCGCCGCGTACATGCGGGAATCCGCCTTCACCTTCTGGACCGTCCCCGCCCGGGAGCTCCCCCTCGCCTGGGCCGAAGCGGAACGGCGCCTCGACGAGCAGAAGCACGGCCACTGAGTGCCCCGCCGGGATGCGAGGGGGACGGACCGTACTCTTGTCCACGTGCAGGAACTCCACGACGCCCCCCTCGCCCCCCTGACCACCTTCCGCCTCGGCGGCCCCGCGGCCCGGCTGGTCACCGCGACCACCGACGCCGAGGTGGTCGAAACCGTCCGCGCCGCGGACGCGAGCGGCACCCCGCTCCTGGTCATCGGCGGCGGCAGCAACCTCGTCATCGGCGACGAGGGCTTCGACGGCACCGCCCTGCGCATCGCCACCACCGGCTTCACCCTCGACGGCACCACCCTGGAGCTCGCCGCCGGCGAGAACTGGAGCGACGCCGTCGCCCGCACCGTCGAGGCCGGCCTCGCGGGCATCGAATGCCTCGCCGGGATCCCCGGCTCCGCCGGCGCCACCCCGATCCAGAACGTCGGGGCGTACGGCCAGGAGGTCTGCGACACCATCACCGAGGTCGTCGCCTACGACCGCACCACCGGCGAGACGGTCACCCTGACCGCCGCCGAATGCGCCTTCCGCTACCGCAACAGCCTCTTCAAGGACCAGCCCGACCGCTACGTCGTGCTGCGCGTGCGCTTCGCCCTGGAGGACGCGGGCGGCCTCTCCGCGCCGATCAAGTACCCCGAGACGGCCCGCGCCCTCGGCGTCGAGGCCGGCGACCGCGTCCCGGCCGCCACCGCCCGCGAGACCGTCCTGCGCCTGCGCGCCGGCAAGGGCATGGTCCTCGACCCCGCCGACCACGACACCTGGTCCGCCGGCTCCTTCTTCCACAACCCGATCCTCACCGACGAGGCCTACGCCGCCTTCCTCGTCCGCGCCCAGGACCGCCTCGGCCCCGACACCGCCCCGCCCGCCTACCCGGCCGGCGAGGGCCGTACGAAGACCAGCGCGGCCTGGCTGATCGACAAGGCGGGCTTCACCAAGGGCTACGGCACCGGCCCCGCCCGCATCTCCACCAAGCACACCCTCGCCCTCACCAACCGGGGCGAGGCCACCACCGAGGACCTGCTGGCCCTGGCCCGCGAGGTCGTCGCCGGGGTCCACGCGGCGTTCGGCGTCACCCTCGTCAACGAGCCGGTGACGGTCGGCGTCCGCCTCTGAGATGAACTGCCCCCTGCACGGGGCCGGTACGGACCCCACGCGCCTCGTGGGACGCCAGATCAGCCGGGTCGTCGCGTCCTGGCACATCTGCGAGGGCGAGCGCTCCGAGGCCCCGCTCGACGTGTGGCTGATCGACAGCGCCGGCGAGTCCACCCGCATCACCACCGGGTCCGACTGGTGCCTCATCGTCGAGTCCGCCGCGCCCCACGCGCCGTACGACCTGGGGGAGTGGGGCCGCGTCGAGGTCGGCGAGGACCTCGGCGAGCACCCGTTCCTGCGCCACGTCGGCCAGACCGTCGAGTCGGTCGCCGAGTTCGCCCTGCCCGAGCAGGGCCGCACCCACCTGGAGATCGGCTTCCCCGACGGCCGCCGGGTACGGGCAGACTGTCACGAAGGGGACCTGCGGCTCACCCGTTGAGCCAGTGCTCGATCCCGTCCAGCAGCTTCGCCTTGACCTCCTCCGGGGCCGCCGAACCCCGCACCGACTGGCGGGCCAGCTCGGCCAGCTCCTCGTCCGTGAAGGCGTGGTGGCGCCGCGCGATCTCGTACTGGGCCGCGAGCCGCGAACCGAAGAGGAGCGGGTCGTCCGCGCCCAGGGCCATCGGCACCCCGGCCTCGAACAGCGTGCGCAGCGGGACGTCCTCGGGCCGCTCGTAGACGCCGAGCGCGACGTTGGAGGCGGGGCAGACCTCACAGGTGATCTGCCGGTCCGCGAGCCGCTTCAGCAGCCGGGGGTCCTCGGCGGCCCGGACGCCGTGCCCGATGCGGGCGGCGTGCAGGTCGTCGAGGCAGTCGCGGACCGAGGCCGGACCGGTCAGCTCGCCACCGTGCGGGGCCGCCAGCAGACCGCCCTCGCGGGCGATGGCGAAGGCCCGGTCGAAGTCGCGTGCCATGCCGCGCCGCTCGTCGTTGGAGAGCCCGAAGCCGACGATCCCCCGGTCGGCGTAGCGGACGGCCAGCCGGGCCAGCGTGCGGGCGTCCAGGGGGTGCTTCATCCGGTTGGCGGCGATCAGCACCCGCATCCCCAGGCCCGTCTCCCGGGAGGCCGCGTCGACGGCGTCGAGGATGATCTCCACGGCCGGGATCATGCCGCCGAGCAGCGGGGCGTAGGAGGTGGGGTCCACCTGGATCTCCAGCCAGCCGCTGCCGTCCCGGACGTCCTCCTCGGCGGCCTCGCGGACCAGCCGCCGGATGTCCTCGGGCTCCCGCAGGCAGGAACGGGCGGCGTCGTAGAGCCGCTGGAAGCGGAACCAGCCGCGCTCGTCGGTGGCGCGCAGCTTGGGCGGCTCACCGGCGGTCAGGGCGTCCGGCAGCCGGACGCCGTACTTGTCGGCCAGCTCCAGCAGGGTCGACGGGCGCATCGAGCCGGTGAAGTGCAGGTGCAGGTGGGCCTTCGGCAGAAGCGTGAGATCGCGTACGTGCTCCATCTGGTGATCCTGCCGCATCGGTCACCCGAATGGCAGCGCATTACCTGAACGGGACATTGCCCGAACACGAATATGACGCCGGACGCGCCGGAGCGGCGCCGCCCCGGTGGGGTGACGCCGCTCCGGTGGGGTCGTGCCTAGGCCTTGGCCTCGGCCAGGAGGTTCTGGATCCGGGTCACGCCCTCGACCAGGTCCTCGTCGCCCAGGGCGTAGGAAAGGCGCAGGTAGCCGGGGGTGCCGAAGGCCTCACCGGGGACGACCGCGACCTCGGCCTCGTCCAGGATCAGCGCGGCGAGCTCGACCGAGGTCTGCGGGCGCTTGCCGCGGATCTCCTTGCCGAGCAGCTCCTTGACCGACGGGTACGCGTAGAACGCGCCCTCGGGGGTCGGGCACAGGACGCCGTCGATCTCGTTGAGCATCTTGACCATCGTCTGGCGGCGGCGGTCGAAGGCCTTGCGCATCTCCGCGACGGCCTCCAGGTCGCCCGAGACGGCGGCCAGCGCGGCGACCTGGGCTACGTTGGAGACGTTGGAGGTGGCGTGCGACTGCAGGTTGGTCGCGGCCTTGATGACGTCCTGGGGGGCGATGACCCAGCCCACGCGCCAGCCCGTCATGGCGTACGTCTTGGCGACGCCGTTGACGATGATGCACTTGTCGCGCAGCGCCGGGACGAGCACGGGCAGCGAGGTGAACTTCGCGTCCCCGTAGACCAGGTGCTCGTAGATCTCGTCGGTCAGCACCCACAGGCCGTGCTCGGCGGCCCACTCGCCGATCGCCTTCGCGTCGGCCTCGCTGTAGACCGCGCCCGTCGGGTTGGACGGGGAGACGAACAGGACGACCTTGGTGCGCTCGGTGCGCGCCGCCTCCAGCTGCTCGACGGAGACCCGGTAGCCGGTGGTCTCGTCGGCGACGACCTCGACCGGGACGCCGCCGGCCAGGCGGATCGACTCCGGGTAGGTGGTCCAGTACGGGGCCGGGACGATGACCTCGTCGCCCGGGTCGAGGATCGCGGCGAAGGCCTCGTAGATGGCCTGCTTGCCGCCGTTGGTCACCAGGACCTGCGACGCGTCCACCTCGTAACCGGAGTCGCGCAGCGTCTTGGCGGCGATGGCCTTCTTGAGCTCGGGCAGGCCGCCGGCCGGCGTGTAGCGGTGGAACTTCGGGTCGCGGCAGGCCGCGACCGCCGCCTCGACGATGTAGTCCGGCGTCGGGAAGTCGGGCTCGCCCGCGCCGAAGCCGATTACCGGGCGCCCGGCGGCCTTGAGGGCCTTGGCCTTGGCGTCGACGGCGAGGGTCGCGGACTCGGAGATGGCGCCGATACGGGCGGACACCCGGCGCTCGGAGGAAGGCGTTGCAGAGGTCATGCGGCCAATCGTCCCAGACGCTCCGGAAGCCCCGCACACCGTTTCAGTCACCGGACGGAGCAGGTCCGGATGTTCTCTGTTCGACGTCAGGCCCAGGACCACGTATGCTCTGCTGCTGTTGGTCCTCACCAAACGCCCCGGGGCGTGAGCACACAGTGCACTCGTCCGGATGCGGTAGGTTGGGGAGCGCAAAGGGTCGTAGCTCAATTGGTAGAGCACTGGTCTCCAAAACCAGCGGTTGGGGGTTCGAGTCCCTCCGGCCCTGCTCCACACTCCTTCTCGGATGTGTGCGCAGGTACGTATTTCGATGCAACGCCGTGCGGCGCAACCGGGCGCGGCTACGGCCACGACCCGGATTCAGGTGAGAGACGTGACGGACGCCCTGGGCTCCATCGACATGCCTGATGCCGACAGCGACACTCGCGAGAAGAAGGCCCGCAAGGGCGGCAAGCGCGGGAAGAAGGGCCCTCTGGGCCGCCTCGCGCTTTTCTACCGTCAGATCGTCGCGGAACTCCGCAAGGTCGTCTGGCCCACGCGCAACCAGCTCACGACGTACACCACCGTGGTGATTGTCTTCGTCGTCATCATGATCGGTCTGGTGACCGTGATTGACTATGGGTTCCAGGAAGCCATCAAGTTCGTCTTCGGCTGATCCCCGCGGAGGGCGGCGCCTTGATGGGTGCCGCCCGTTTTCGCATGTTCCACCACCTTTTGTATCCAGGAAGAAGCAGCCACCGTGTCTGACCCGAACCTGAACGCGAGCCACGACTCCGTCGAGTCCGTCGAGGACGAGCTCGACATCGTCGAGGCGGCAGACGCTGTGGACCCCGACGAGGCCGAGCTCGCCGACGCCGAGGCCGGCATCGCCGCCGAGGAAGCCGCGCTGCACGTCGAGGAAGCCGACGACGAGACCGACGCCGACGACGAGACCGACGCCGAGGCTGACGAGGTCGACGCCGACGAGGACGCCGAGGACGAGGGCGACGTCGAGGACGCCGCCGAGGTCGAGGACGCGGAGGAGGCCGAGGAGGCCGCTCCCGCCGAGCCCGTCGACCCGATCCAGGCCCTCCGCGACGAGCTGCGCCTGCTCCCGGGCGAGTGGTACGTCATCCACACCTACGCGGGCTACGAGAAGCGCGTGAAGGCGAACCTGGAGCAGCGTGCCGTCTCGCTGAACGTCGAGGAGTTCATCTACCAGGCCGAGGTGCCCGAGGAAGAGATCGTCCAGATCAAGAACGGCGAGCGCAAGAACGTCCGGCAGAACAAGCTGCCCGGCTACGTTCTCGTCCGCATGGATCTGACGAACGAGTCCTGGGGCGTCGTCCGCAACACCCCCGGTGTCACCGGCTTCGTGGGCAACGCCTACGACCCGTACCCGCTGACCCTGGACGAGATCGTCAAGATGCTCGCCCCGGAGGCGCAGGAGAAGGCCGCCAAGCAGGCCGCCGAGGACGCCGGTCTGCCGGCCCCCGCCGTCAAGCGCACCATCGAGGTCCTGGACTTCGAGGTCGGCGACTCGGTCACCGTCACCGACGGCCCGTTCGCGACGCTCCAGGCGACGATCAACGAGATCAACCCGGACTCGAAGAAGGTCAAGGGCCTCGTCGAGATCTTCGGCCGCGAGACCCCGGTCGAGCTGAGCTTCGACCAGATCCAGAAGAACTGATCCAGATCTTCTGAGCGACGCTTCCGAAGCAGGTCAGACCGGCCCGAAAAGGCGGTCTGACCTGCTCGGTTTTTAGCCCCGCACCGATACCCGTTATCGTGGTGCGGTATGCCTCCATCCGGATGACCGGAAGGCGGCTGGAAAACTCTCACTAGGACCCGGAGAGAGCAATGCCTCCCAAGAAGAAGAAGGTCACGGGGCTTATCAAGCTCCAGATCAAGGCCGGTGCGGCCAACCCGGCTCCGCCGGTCGGCCCCGCGCTCGGTCAGCACGGCGTCAACATCATGGAGTTCTGCAAGGCCTACAACGCCGCGACCGAGTCGCAGCGTGGCATGGTCGTGCCGGTGGAGATCACGGTCTACGAGGACCGTTCCTTCACCTTCGTGACGAAGACCCCGCCGGCCGCGCGCCTCATCCTGAAGCACGCTGGCATCGAGAAGGGCTCCGGCGAGCCGCACAAGACCAAGGTCGCGAAGCTCACGCGTGACCAGGTCCGCGAGATCGCCACGATCAAGATGCCCGACCTCAACGCGAACGACCTCGACGCCGCCGAGAAGATCATCGCCGGCACCGCCCGTTCCATGGGTGTCACGGTCGAGGGCTGATCAGCCCCCTCGCAGTTCCCCAGTGGTAGGGCCAAGCGCTGGTCCGTACCACGACTCCATGCCTGAAGCACTTACACAGGAGCAGAAGTGAAGCGCAGCAAGACTCTCCGCGCTGCGGACGCCAAGGTCGACCGGGAGAAGCTCTACGCTCCCCTCGAGGCCGTCCGTCTCGCCAAGGAGACCAGCACCACCAAGTTCGACGCCACCGTCGAGGTTGCCTTCCGCCTGGGTGTCGACCCGCGCAAGGCCGACCAGATGGTCCGCGGCACCGTGAACCTCCCGCACGGCACCGGTAAGACCGCCCGGGTCCTGGTCTTCGCGACCGGTGACCGTGCTGCGGCCGCGGAAGCCGCCGGCGCCGACATCGTCGGCGACGACGAGCTGATCAACGAGATCGCCAAGGGCAACCGCCTGAACGAGTTCGACGCCGTCGTGGCGACCCCGGACCTCATGGGCAAGGTCGGCCGCCTCGGCCGCGTGCTCGGTCCGCGTGGTCTCATGCCGAACCCGAAGACCGGCACCGTCACCATGGACGTCGCCAAGGCTGTCACCGAGATCAAGGGTGGCAAGATCGAGTTCCGCGTCGACAAGCACTCGAACCTGCACTTCATCATCGGCAAGGTCTCCTTCTCCGATGAGCAGCTGGTCGAGAACTACGCGGCCGCGCTGGACGAGATCGTCCGTCTGAAGCCGTCCGCCGCCAAGGGCCGCTACATCAAGAAGGCCGCCCTCAGCACCACGATGGGCCCCGGCATCCAGCTGGACTCCAACCGCACCCGGAACCTCCTCGTCGAGGAAGACCCGGCTGCTGTCTGATCGCGCCGAGCCTGACGGCTCGCCGTTCTGTGGCTGAACCGGCCCCCCGCCTCCCGCAAGGGAAGCGGGGGGCCGGTTTCTTTTGTCCCCGCGCGCCCGAAATCTCGTGCGACTTTCCCGTCCCTTTACCGTATGGTCGGACGGTTGATCGATTCACACCAGGGGTGGGGACTCCATGCTCGTGCACCGCAAGAACAAGACCGCCATGGCCGCTCTGGCCGCCGTGCTCCTCGTGGGCGGCGCCACGACCGCCTGTGAGGGCGGCAAGAAGGACGACGGGGGCAAGGCCGCGGCCGCGACCCCCTCCGCCGCCGCGTCGGCGGCCGGCAAGCCGGCCCAGGGCGCCGCGGACGCCACGCCGGCGGGGTACCTGGAGAAGGTGAAGAAGAACTCCGAGGACATCACCTCCCTGCGCTACTCCATGACCGGCACCGCCGAGGGCCAGCCGGTCAACATGGAGGCGTCCATGCGCCTCAAGCCGTCCGTGGCCATGTCCATGAAGATCAGCGCGCAGGGCCAGGAGTCGGCGGAGATCCGCCTCCTCGACGGGACCATGTACATGGGCTCCGAGGGCCAGTGGCTGAAGTTCGACATGAAGAGCGCGGACCCGCAGGCCGCCAAGCAGCTGGACAGCCTCGGCGCCGCCAGCTCCGGCGAGAACCCGGGCGACCGC
Organism: Streptomyces sp. NPDC058157; assembly: GCF_042884105.1. Classification (NCBI taxonomy): domain Bacteria; kingdom Bacillati; phylum Actinomycetota; class Actinomycetes; order Kitasatosporales; family Streptomycetaceae; genus Streptomyces; species Streptomyces sp. NPDC058157. The sequence goes on along the minus strand of NZ_JBHVUQ010000009.1, from coordinate 56,141 downwards.
GCCGGCGACCTGATGGGCGCCAAGGACCTCAAGAACCTCGGCGAGGAGAACATCGACGGCGTCAAGACCAAGCACGTCGCCGGGACGGTCACCATCGAGCAGATGAAGGCCTCCCTCGCCACCCTCGGCCCCGACGCCAAGGCGCGTCAGGAGAAGTCCGTCCAGAAGATGGAGGGCGAGGGCATCAAGACCATGAACATCGACATGTGGATCGACGAGAACGACCGCACCAAGCAGGTCCGCACCCGCGCCGACGCGACCAAGGGCGCGATGGACATGACGATCAAGTTCCTGGACTACAACAAGCCGGTCGACGTCACGGCCCCGCCGGCCGACCAGGTCATGGACCTCGCCCAGGCGGGCAAGGGCGGCTCGGGCCAGGGCTGAGCCCTCCGCACCACCAGAACCACCATGGGGGAACACATGAACAAGGCCGCGCTGACCCGCGCCGGTATCGCCGCGGCGGGGGCCGCACTGCTCGTGGGCGGGCTCACCGCCTGCGGGGGAGACAAGGCCGGCGGGGGGACGAAGGCCAAGGCCGAGACGCCCGCGGACGCGGTGAAGGCCTCGTACAAGAAGACGGTGGCCGCCAGGTTCGCCGCGTACGAGATGACCATCACCCCGGACAAGGGCAAGGCCGACCAGCTCTCGGGCTCGAAGGGCTGGTACCCGTCCAGCACCACCATCGACGCCAAGGGCGCCGACGGCAATCAGGTCATGATCGGCGACGTGGTCTACACCCACTCGGACAAGCCCGTCGCCGGCAAGGCCTGGATGAGGATGGACCTGGGCAAGGGCGGCAAGGGCCGCGCCCGGTTCAACGACGACCCGGCCGAGTACCTCGCGGTACTGCTGGGCCAGCAGAAGGTGACGCTGGTCGGGACCGAGCAGGGCGACGGCGGGGAGGCCCGGCATTTCAAGGGCAGCCTCACCAACGCCGAGCTGCTCGCGGCCGACGAGTCCACCAAGGTCATGGAGGCCGCGAACCGGCAGTACCTCCACGAGGCGCTGAAGGACACGCTCTCCCTCGACGTGGACCTGTGGATCGGCAAGGACGGCTACCCCGTCCGTGTCGAATCCGTGCAGGGCACCAAGGACGGGAAGACGAAGGTCTCCGCGAAGTTCTCCGGCTACGGCAAGACCGCGCCGGTCGTCGCACCGCCCGCCGATCAGGTCGCCGACTTCGACGACGTGATGAAGGGCGTCGGCGACTCGCTCAAGGACACCGACCAGAAGTTGAAGGACACCGACGAGAAGCTGAAGCAGGCCGACAAGACCCTCAAGGACGCGGGGCTGGGCGGTCTCGGCGGCTCCTGAGGCGGGGTGCTCCGGACCGGTCGGGGGGCCGGTCCGGGGGCGATTTGCTCCGGGGCGCATCGTTCGCGTACGCTTCCACAGAAGCCAAAGACCGCTGGTCGTTGCTGTGCCCGTAGAGGGTGCGGTGGCCGAAGGATCCGCTACTGCGGACGACCCGCGCAGGTGACTGTGGAATCGTTCCTGGATTTTCATCCGGTTGAGCTACGCCCTGGCGCCTGCGCCGGGGCGTTTTGTATGTCAGCCCCTTCTGAGCGGTCCTCATCACCCGGAAGGAGGCCGACGCTCTATGGCAAGGCCCGACAAGGCTGCCGACGTAGCCGAGCTTGAGGACAAGTTCCGCAGCTCGAACGCCGTTGTGCTGACCGAGTACCGGGGTCTCACCGTGAAGCAGCTCAAGACGCTGCGTCGTTCGCTCGGTGAGAACGCCCAGTACGCCGTGGTGAAGAACACGCTGACCAAGATTGCGGCGAACAACGCCGGGATCACCTCGCTCGACGACCAGTTCACTGGTCCGACGGGTGCCGCCTTCATCACCGGTGACCCGGTGGAGTCGGCCAAGGGTCTTCGTGACTTCGCCAAGGAAAACCCGAACCTGATCATCAAGGGCGGTGTCCTTGATGGCAAGGCGCTGTCCGCCGATGACATCAAGAAGCTTGCGGACCTCGAGTCCCGCGAGGTTCTGCTCAGCAAGCTGGCCGGCGCGTTCAAGGGCAAGCAGTCCCAGGCTGCCTCGCTCTTCCAGGCGCTGCCGTCGAAGTTCGTCCGCACTGCGGAAGCGCTTCGCGTCAAGCTCGCCGAGCAGGGCGGTGCCGAGTAATTCGGCTCGCGCACTGATCTACGCCGCCTAGTGCGTGGGTCGTAGCGGGCCGTTACGCCCGCCTCTCTAGACATATCGGCACCTGCCGAATTAGTGGAAGGATCGCCCATCATGGCGAAGCTCTCTCAGGAAGACCTCCTCGCCCAGTTCGAGGAGATGACCCTCATCGAGCTCTCCGAGTTCGTGAAGGCCTTCGAGGAGAAGTTCGACGTCACCGCCGCCGCGGCCGTCGCCGTTGCCGCCCCGGGTGCCCCGGGCGCCGGTGCCGCCGCCGAGGTCGAGGAGAAGGACGAGTTCGACGTCATCCTCACCGGCGCCGGCGACAAGAAGATCCAGGTCATCAAGGTCGTGCGCGAGCTGACCTCCCTGGGTCTGAAGGAGGCCAAGGACCTCGTCGACGGCACCCCGAAGCCGGTCCTCGAGAAGGCCAACAAGGAAGCCGCTGACAAGGCCGCTGAGGCCCTCAAGGCCGCTGGCGCCTCGGTCGAGGTCAAGTAACACCTCTGAGGCCGTCTGACGGCCTCAACCAAGGGCGATCACCCGTAAGGGTGGTCGCCCTTTGGCGTATTCGCAGTGCCTGACTTGCCCTGGTCTCGTTGGGGAGTAGGGTGATCTTCGTTGCCTCGACGCAGGGTCCGGAGATGATCCGCTCGGAGCACGGGGCCTTGACGAACGGCCAGCGGCGCGCAATTCTCAGTCCCGTCGTGAGGTCGCCCGGGTCGATCCGGGATCCGAGGCATGGATCGACTACGAAGAGGGCAGTACTGATACGCGCTCTGTGTACGGGCGCTGCGGCAACGGCCGCGGTGTTGGTTGGACGCGGTGTTGATTGAGGACGTGGGGAAGGGCCTGTTGCCGGTTTCCGGAAACCTGGTCTGGACATCAGTGAGCCAAGTGGCTACACTGACCCTTTGCGCTGCCTGTTAGCTGTCCCCTGCCCGTCGCCAGGGGCATGCCCACGCTCGAGCACACCGGATTGATACGCCCTGACCTGGTCTTTTAGTCCAGCTGGGGAGGCTCTGTCTTCTGTGTCGGCTGGGACCGGTACGCGCGTAGTGAGTCCGAGCCCTCGGAAGGACCCCCTCTTGGCCGCCTCGCGCAACGCCTCGACCAATACGAACACCGGTGCCAGCACCGCCCCGCTGCGCATCTCCTTTGCAAAGATCAAGGAGCCCCTCGAGGTTCCGAACCTCCTGGCGCTGCAGACCGAGAGCTTTGACTGGCTGCTCGGCAACGCCGCCTGGAAGTCCCGCGTCGAGTCGGCGCTCGAGAGCGGACAGGACGTCCCCACCAAGTCCGGTCTGGAGGAGATCTTCGAGGAGATCTCGCCGATCGAGGACTTCTCCGGGTCGATGTCGCTGACGTTCCGCGACCACCGGTTCGAGCCGGCGAAGAACTCCGTCGACGAGTGCAAGGAGCGCGACTTCACGTACGCGGCGCCGCTCTTCGTCACGGCCGAGTTCACGAACAACGAGACCGGTGAGATCAAGTCCCAGACGGTCTTCATGGGCGACTTCCCGCTCATGACCAACAAGGGCACCTTCGTCATCAACGGCACCGAGCGCGTCGTCGTGTCGCAGCTCGTCCGTTCCCCGGGTGTCTACTTCGACTCCTCCATCGACAAGACGTCCGACAAGGACATCTTCTCCGCCAAGATCATCCCGTCCCGGGGTGCCTGGCTGGAGATGGAGGTCGACAAGCGCGACATGGTCGGCGTCCGCATCGACCGCAAGCGCAAGCAGTCCGTCACCGTCCTCCTCAAGGCCCTCGGCTGGACCACCGAGCAGATCCTCGAGGAGTTCGGCGAGTACGAGTCCATGCGCGCCACCCTGGAGAAGGACCACACCCAGGGCCAGGACGACGCGCTGCTCGACATCTACCGCAAGCTGCGCCCGGGCGAGCCGCCGACCCGCGAGGCCGCTCAGACGCTGCTCGAGAACCTCTACTTCAACCCGAAGCGCTACGACCTCGCGAAGGTCGGCCGCTACAAGGTGAACAAGAAGCTCGGCGCCGACGAGCCGCTCGACGCCGGTGTGCTCACCACCGACGACATCATCGCCACGATCAAGTACCTCGTGAAGCTCCACGCGGGCGAGACCGAGACGGTCGGCGAGTCGGGCCGGGAGATCGTCGTCGAGACCGACGACATCGACCACTTCGGCAACCGTCGTATCCGCAACGTCGGCGAGCTCATCCAGAACCAGGTCCGTACGGGTCTCGCCCGTATGGAGCGCGTCGTGCGCGAGCGCATGACCACCCAGGACGTCGAGGCGATCACGCCGCAGACCCTGATCAACATCCGGCCGGTCGTCGCCTCCATCAAGGAGTTCTTCGGTACCAGCCAGCTGTCGCAGTTCATGGACCAGAACAACCCGCTGTCGGGCCTGACGCACAAGCGTCGTCTCAACGCCCTCGGCCCGGGTGGTCTGTCCCGTGAGCGGGCCGGCTTCGAGGTCCGTGACGTCCACCCGTCGCACTACGGCCGCATGTGCCCGATCGAGACGCCCGAAGGCCCGAACATCGGTCTGATCGGCTCGCTGGCCTCCTACGGCCGCATCAACCCGTTCGGTTTCATCGAGACCCCGTACCGCAAGGTCGTCGAGGGTGTCGTCACCGACGAGGTCGACTACGTCACCGCCGACGAGGAAGACCGCTTCGTCATCGCCCAGGCGAACGCCCGCCTGGACGACGACATGCGCTTCACCGAGGGCCGCGTCCTGGTCCGCAAGCGTGGCGGCGAGGTCGACTACGTCGAGCCGTCCGACGTGGACTACATGGACGTCTCGCCGCGCCAGATGGTGTCCGTCGCGACCGCGATGATCCCCTTCCTCGAGCACGACGACGCCAACCGTGCCCTCATGGGCGCGAACATGATGCGCCAGGCCGTTCCGCTCATCAAGGCGGAGGCCCCGCTCGTCGGCACCGGCATGGAGTACCGCTGTGCGGTCGACGCCGGCGACTCGATCAAGGCGGAGAAGGACGGTGTCGTCCAGGAGGTCTCGGCCGACTACATCACCGTCGCCAACGACGACGGCACGTACACCACGTACCGCGTCGCCAAGTTCTCCCGCTCGAACCAGGGCACCTCGGTCAACCAGAAGGTCATCGTCAACGAGGGCGACCGGATCGTCGAGGCCCAGGTCCTCGCCGACGGCCCGGCCACCGAAGAGGGCGAGATGGCCCTCGGCAAGAACCTGCTCGTCGCGTTCATGCCGTGGGAAGGCCACAACTACGAGGACGCGATCATCCTGTCGCAGCGCCTCGTGCAGGACGACGTCCTCTCCTCGATCCACATCGAGGAGCACGAGGTCGACGCCCGTGACACCAAGCTGGGCCCCGAGGAGATCACCCGGGACATCCCGAACGTCTCCGAGGAGGTCCTCGCCGACCTCGACGAGCGCGGCATCATCCGCATCGGTGCGGACGTCGTCGCCGGCGACATCCTCGTCGGCAAGGTCACGCCCAAGGGTGAGACCGAGCTGACCCCCGAGGAGCGCCTGCTCCGCGCGATCTTCGGTGAGAAGGCGCGCGAGGTCCGTGACACCTCGCTGAAGGTGCCCCACGGTGAGATCGGCAAGGTCATCGGTGTCCGCGTCTTCGACCGCGAGGAGGGCGACGAGCTTCCTCCGGGCGTGAACCAGCTGGTCCGCGTCTACGTGGCCCAGAAGCGCAAGATCACCGACGGTGACAAGCTCGCCGGCCGTCACGGCAACAAGGGTGTCATCTCCAAGATCCTTCCGATCGAGGACATGCCCTTCCTCGAGGACGGCACCCCGGTCGACATCATCCTGAACCCGCTGGGTGTCCCGTCCCGAATGAACCCGGGACAGGTCCTGGAGATCCACCTCGGCTGGCTCGCCAGCCGCGGCTGGGACGTCTCCGGGCTCGCGGACGAGTGGGCGCAGCGCCTCCAGGCGATCGGCGCCGACCAGGTCGCCCCCGGCACCAACGTCGCCACCCCCGTCTTCGACGGTGCGCGTGAGGACGAGCTGGCCGGCCTGCTCCAGCACACCATCCCGAACCGCGACGGCGAGCGCATGGTGCTCCCGACCGGTAAGGCGCGCCTGTTCGACGGCCGCTCCGGCGAGCCGTTCCCGGACCCGATCTCGGTCGGGTACATGTACATCCTCAAGCTGCACCACCTGGTCGACGACAAGCTCCACGCCCGTTCGACCGGTCCGTACTCGATGATCACGCAGCAGCCGCTGGGTGGTAAGGCGCAGTTCGGTGGTCAGCGCTTCGGTGAGATGGAGGTGTGGGCGCTTGAGGCATACGGCGCCGCGTACGCGCTCCAGGAACTCCTGACGATCAAGTCCGACGACGTGACCGGCCGCGTGAAGGTCTACGAGGCCATCGTCAAGGGCGAGAACATCCCCGAGCCGGGCATTCCCGAGTCCTTCAAGGTGCTCATCAAGGAAATGCAGTCGCTCTGCCTCAACGTGGAGGTGCTGTCCTCGGACGGCATGTCCATCGAGATGCGCGACACCGACGAGGACGTCTTCCGCGCGGCGGAGGAGCTCGGTATCGACCTGTCCCGGCGCGAGCCGAGCAGCGTCGAAGAGGTCTGACGGGCCTGGCCGGGGGATCCGCGTGATCCCCCGGCCGCCCCGGGACCGTTCAGACCATGATTGAGACTCGACCCCGAAAGAGGGATTGACGCACAGTGCTCGACGTCAACTTCTTCGACGAGCTGCGGATCGGCCTTGCCACCGCGGACGACATCCGAACCTGGTCGCACGGCGAGGTCAAGAAGCCGGAGACCATCAACTACCGCACCCTCAAGCCCGAGAAGGACGGACTCTTCTGCGAGAAGATCTTCGGTCCTACCCGGGACTGGGAGTGCTACTGCGGCAAGTACAAGCGTGTCCGCTTCAAGGGCATCATCTGTGAGCGCTGTGGCGTCGAGGTCACGCGCGCCAAGGTGCGTCGTGAGCGCATGGGCCACATCGAGCTCGCCGCTCCCGTCACCCACATCTGGTACTTCAAGGGCGTCCCGTCGCGCCTGGGCTACCTGCTGGACCTCGCGCCGAAGGACCTCGAGAAGGTCATCTACTTCGCCGCGTACATGATCACGTTCGTCGACGACGAGCGCCGTCAGCGCGACCTGCCGTCGCTGGAGGCCCACGTCTCCGTCGAGCGCCAGCAGATCGAGAACCGCCGCGACGCCGACCTCGAAGGCCGCGCCAAGAAGCTCGAGAGCGACCTGGCCGAGCTCGAGGCCGAGGGTGCCAAGGCCGACGTGCGCCGCAAGGTGCGCGAGGGTGCCGAGCGCGAGATGAAGCAGCTCCGTGACCGCGCCCAGCGCGAGATCGACCGCCTCGACGAGGTGTGGAACCGCTTCAAGAACCTCAAGGTCCAGGACCTGGAGGGCGACGAGCTCCTCTACCGCGAGCTGCGTGACCGCTTCGGCACGTACTTCGACGGTTCCATGGGTGCGGCTGCTCTGCAGAAGCGCCTGGAGTCCTTCGACCTCGAGGAGGAGGCCGAGCGCCTCCGCGAGATCATCCGTACCGGCAAGGGCCAGAAGAAGACCCGTGCGCTCAAGCGCCTCAAGGTCGTCTCCGCGTTCCTGCAGACCAGCAACAGCCCCAAGGGCATGGTGCTCGACTGCGTGCCGGTCATCCCGCCGGACCTCCGTCCGATGGTGCAGCTCGACGGTGGCCGCTTCGCGACCTCCGACCTGAACGACCTGTACCGCCGCGTCATCAACCGCAACAACCGCCTGAAGCGCCTTCTCGACCTCGGTGCCCCCGAGATCATCGTGAACAACGAGAAGCGCATGCTCCAGGAGGCCGTGGACGCCCTCTTCGACAACGGTCGTCGTGGTCGCCCGGTCACCGGTCCCGGCAACCGTCCCCTGAAGTCCCTCAGCGACATGCTGAAGGGCAAGCAGGGTCGATTCCGTCAGAACCTCCTCGGCAAGCGCGTGGACTACTCCGCGCGTTCCGTGATCGTCGTCGGTCCGCAGCTGAAGCTGCACCAGTGCGGTCTGCCGAAGGCCATGGCGCTGGAACTCTTCAAGCCGTTCGTGATGAAGCGCCTGGTCGACCTGAACCACGCGCAGAACATCAAGTCGGCGAAGCGCATGGTCGAGCGCGGCCGCACGGTCGTGTACGACGTGCTCGAAGAGGTCATCGCCGAGCACCCGGTCCTGCTGAACCGTGCGCCCACGCTGCACCGCCTCGGCATCCAGGCCTTCGAGCCGCAGCTGGTCGAAGGCAAGGCCATCCAGATCCACCCGCTCGTCTGCACCGCGTTCAACGCGGACTTCGACGGTGACCAGATGGCCGTCCACCTGCCGCTCTCCGCGGAGGCGCAGGCCGAGGCCCGCATCCTGATGCTGTCCTCGAACAACATCCTCAAGCCGGCCGACGGCCGTCCGGTCACGATGCCGACGCAGGACATGGTCCTGGGTCTGTTCTTCCTGACCACCGACGGTGAGCTCCGTGACGTCAAGGGCGAGGGCCGCGCGTTCGGCTCGACCGCCGAGGCGATCATGGCGTTCGACGCCGGCGAGCTCGCGCTGCAGTCGTCCGTCGACATCCGCTTCCCGGTGGGCACCATCCCGCCGCGCGGCTGGGTGGCGCCGGTCGCCGAAGAGGGCGAGCAGGAGTTCCAGCCGGGCGACAGCTTCCGTCTGAAGACGACCCTGGGCCGTGCGCTCTTCAACGAGCTGCTGCCCGAGGACTACCCGTTCGTCGACTACTCGGTGGGCAAGAAGCAGCTCTCCGAGATCGTCAACGACCTGGCGGAGCGCTACCCCAAGGTCATCGTGGCGGCGACGCTCGACAACCTGAAGGCGGCCGGCTTCCACTGGGCGACCCGTTCGGGCGTCACCGTGGCCATCTCCGACGTCGTCGTGCCCGAGGCCAAGAAGGCCATCGTCGCGGGCTACGAGGCGATGGACGAGAAGGTCCAGAAGCAGTACGAGCGCGGTCTGATCACCAAGGACGAGCGCACGCAGGAGCTCATCGCGATCTGGACCAAGGCGACCAACGAGGTCGCCGAGGCGATGAACGCGAACTTCCCCAAGACGAACCCCATCTTCATGATGGTTGACTCGGGTGCCCGAGGAAACATGATGCAGATGCGACAGATCGCCGGTATGCGTGGTCTGGTGTCGAACGCGAAGAACGAGACCATCCCGCGTCCGATCAAGGCGTCCTTCCGTGAGGGCCTCACCGTTCTGGAGTACTTCATCTCCACGCACGGTGCCCGTAAGGGTCTGGCGGACACCGCCCTGCGTACCGCCGACTCGGGTTACCTCACCCGTCGTCTGGTGGACGTCTCGCAGGACGTCATCATCCGCGAGGAGGACTGCGGTACCGAGCGCGGCCTCAAGCTCAAGATCGGCACCAAGGACGAGGCGGGTGTCCTCCGCAAGGCGGACGACGTCGAGACCTCCGTGTACGCCCGCATGCTGGCCGAGGACGTCGTCATCGACGGCAAGGTCATCGCGCCGGCGAACGTGGACCTCGGTGACGTGCTCATCGACGCCCTCATCGCGAACGGCGTCGAGGAGGTCAAGACCCGCTCGGTCCTGACCTGTGAGTCCGCCGTCGGCACCTGTGCCTTCTGCTACGGCCGCTCGCTGGCCACCGGCAAGCTGGTCGACATCGGTGAGGCGGTCGGCATCATCGCCGCCCAGTCCATCGGTGAGCCCGGTACCCAGCTGACGATGCGTACCTTCCACACCGGTGGTGTGGCCGGTGACGACATCACGCAGGGTCTGCCGCGTGTCGTCGAGCTCTTCGAGGCCCGTACCCCGAAGGGTGTCGCCCCGATCTCCGAGGCCGCCGGCCGCGTGCGGATCGAGGAGACCGAGAAGACGAAGAAGATCGTCATCACGCCCGACGACGGCAGCGAGGAGACGGCGTTCCCGATCTCCAAGCGCGCCAAGGTCATCGTGCACGAGGGCGACCACGTCGAGGTGGGCCAGAAGCTCACCATGGGTGCCACCAACCCGCACGACGTGCTGCGCATCCTCGGCCAGCGTGCCGTCCAGGTCCACCTGGTCGGCGAAGTCCAGAAGGTCTACAACTCGCAGGGCGTGTCGATCCACGACAAGCACATCGAGATCATCATCCGGCAGATGCTCCGCCGCGTGACGATCATCGAGTCCGGCGACGCGGAGCTCCTCCCGGGCGAGCTCGTCGAGCGCTCCCGCTTCGAGACCGAGAACCGTCGTGTGGTCACCGAGGGCGGTCACCCCGCCTCCGGCCGTCCGCAGCTGATGGGTATCACCAAGGCCTCGCTGGCGACGGAGTCCTGGCTGTCGGCCGCCTCCTTCCAGGAGACGACCCGAGTTCTGACGGACGCGGCGATCAACGCCAAGTCCGACAGCCTCATCGGCCTCAAGGAGAACGTCATCATCGGTAAGCTCATCCCGGCCGGTACGGGTCTGTCCCGCTACCGCAACATCCGGGTCGAGCCCACCGAGGAAGCCAAGGCCGCGATGTACTCGGCCGTCGGCTACGACGACATCGACTACTCCCCCTTCGGCACCGGCTCCGGCCAGGCTGTCCCGCTGGAGGACTACGACTACGGCCCGTACAACGGCTGAGTCGCAGGCAGGCAGTAACCGCAGGGCGGTCACCCGAGAGGGTGGCCGCCCTGCGGCGTTTCCTACGCCTGGAGCTGCATGTGGCGCTGGAGGTGGTGGAGGCGGGTGCGGGGGTCGGGATGGGTGGACAGCAGCCGTGACAGCACGCCGCCCTCGTCGGACGCCGGCGCCTCTGCGGCCAGTACGTCGTGCAGCATCCGGGACAGCATTGGGGCGAAGCCGAGTGCGGCTGCGTGCCGGTCGGCCCGGAGTTCGGCACGGCGTCCGACGGCGGCGGACAGATAGGGCAGCGTGAGCAGGAGCAGCGGCAGGCCGTACGTCAGGGTCAGGGTGGCGAGACTGATCCACCCGAACAGGATGACGAGGACGCCTGCAGCCACGAGCGAGAAGCCGCTCGCGATGCGGATCGTTCCCACCGTGGCTGCCGCGAGGACACGCCAGGCCAAGCGGCCCGGGAGCGCGTACCACCAGCTGAGCAGCCCCGTCCAGGCGTGCCCTGCGGTGTGATGGCCCAGTTCGTGCGCGAGTACGGCGGCCAACTGCGCTTCCGGCAGCCGCTCCAGGGCGCGTCGGGTGACGGCGACGACGTGGCCGGCGGCGGCGAGGGCGTTCAGCTCGTCACTGTCCTCGATCCACAGCTCGTACCGGTTGCCGTCCACCCCGGCACGGGCCGTGACCTCGCGCCACACCGGGGCCAGCACGGCCAGCTCGGAAGGGAGTGGGTGCTGGAGCCGGAGCAGGTGGCGGGCCAGGAACCGCTCGCTGGGACGGTGGAACGTCAGCGCGCCGGAGGCGAGCCACAGCACGGTCGGCGCCCAAGCCGGCAGCCCGAGCCAGGCCTCAAGCAAGGCGGCCGAACCCAGCACGACGAGCAGGCTCGTCAGGAACCCGGGCAGGTGCAGGGCGAGCCGGCCGAGGGCGGCGGCGTCAGCGGTGCGTTGCCGGGCGCGGTAGTGGACGCGTGTTCCCCCGGGGTGGCGGTAGTCGAGGCGGTCGTGCTCCGGCCGGGCCTGCGGGGGCACGCGCGTGGGCGGAGGCGGTGGCGCCTGCGGGTACAGGGGGTACTCGGGCGGGGGGCCGGGCGACTCGGCGGGTCTGGTCATCGGGCCCGCTCCCGGCCGGTGGGCGGGTGGGGGCGGCGTCCGTAACCGGGAGGCAGTTCCGGGAGCTCCGGCGTCGGCAGCGGGACACGAGTGTCGGGCGCGAGAGCTTGGTTGATCTGCTCGATCATGAGCTGCCGGGTGCGGTCCAGTTCGTGGGCCTCGCCGCCGTCCGGCCCCAGCAGTGTCTTGACCTGGTCGAGCTGCGAGCGGAGGAGCGCGAGCTGGTGCTTCTCCATGCTCTCCAGCGCGAGCCGGGTGTCTTCGGGGTGCCGGGCCAGATGAAGGGCCCAGGCCTGAACGCCGCCCCGGGCGAAGTGCTGCTGGTAGAAGGCGATCTTCTGGGCCTCGTACCGCTGCAGCTCCAGCTCGTGGCGGGCGGCCTGGAGGCGCCGCTCGTGCTCGATGTTGTCGGCGTCGCGCCGCAGGCGGACCGTCCAGTCGACGGTCAGCCCGACGCCCTCTCCGAGAGGCTTGCCCGCGCGCACCGCGGTGAGCAGCTCGTCTTCGGCGGCTGCGCTGCTCGTGATGTGAAAGCCGCGCGTCACCGGCCTGCAGGACTGTTCCAGCTCGCCGATCAGCAGCCGGGGCACGTCACGACAGCCGCTCTGGACGTACACGGCAGGGTGGACGACCTGCCAGGTGAGCTCTACCGTCGCCGTGAACTCGTGGGCGTCGTTGTCGCTGGGCAGCGCGATCTCCGCCTGGACCGGATGAGACCCCATGTCCACCTCGTACACGGCGGTGTAGAGGCGCGCGGTCCGGGGACGCGGCCGGTTCGGCGGCAGGTAGGGCACGTACGTGCCCTTCGGTGTCGAGTAGACCAGGGCGTGGTCGATGCGCGTCGCCGCCTGGCCGCCGAACCCGAAGCGGCCGATCTGGCGGACCGTGACGACGGGGTCGGTCAGCTTGGTGTCCCGTTGGGCGTGCTGGTTGTAGTCGTACATCGTGCGGGCCTTCCCTTCAGGCGGTCGTGGGACGGGTGAGCGCGATGCGTAGGCGGGTGGCGGCCTCCGGATACGGGCCGCCGTCCGCGCCCTGCGGGTTGCGCAGCAGGTAGGTCAGGCGGGAAGTCTCGCGGGGGGTGACGGCCAGCCTGGTCAGCAGTGAAGCCAGCGCCCATTCCGTCTTCTCGTCCTGGTCGGCGGCCCGGATCCAGCCGCGCAGCACGCGCTCGGCTTCCTCGGTGTAGGCGCGGTCGTCGAGGGCTTCGCGCAGGAGACGTACGATCGCGGGCGCTGTGGCGGCCTCGTCCCGGTCGGCGTGTGCGTACCAGTCGAGGACCAGCGGGCGCCCGTGCCCGGATTCCTCGTCACGCCGCCCGCACGCGGTGAGGAACCCGCGCACGGCGAGTTCGTGGGCCGAACGGTGGTCAGGGAGGGTCCGCAACAGTTCGGCGAGGACGGTGTCCGCTTCGGGCGAGAGCAGGAGGAGGGCGACCGACTTCGGGAGCTCGTCGCACACCTGCTGGTCGGGCCTCTTCTTGCCGTACTGCAGGTGGGCCTGTGCCCGCAGGGCGGCCAGCGCAGCCTTCGGGCGCTCGGTGCCGATCAGTCCCTGGGCCCGTACCGCGACCCAGCAGGGGCGCGGATCGTCCGCGTCCGCACTCCAGCCGTCGACGATGCGGGGAATGTTCGGCGCCTCGATCTGGTGGGCGAGAGTGAGGGCACTGACGGCCGTCGTCCGTCTGCGGGCCCGGTCCGAGCGCGCCCAGGGTTCGATGATCAGTGCCATTGTGGACGGCAGGTCGGTACGCGCGAGTACGGCGGCGGTGGCCGCGGCGCGGGTGCGTACCAGGGGCCGGCCGTCGTCCGCGAGCTCGTCCAGCCACTTCACCAGGGCGGGGCGGGCGGCGGGATGGCCGGTCCACACCTCGGGCAGCAGGACGAGGGCGGTCCGGTCGTCGCGGAAGGCCGCCTTGAGCTGGGTGACCTCACCCCATTCGGTGTCCTCGCGCTCCGGATACGTACGCGCCCGGGCGAGCTGGAGCCGCTTGCCGATGTGGGTGCTGAAGACGGGGATGGCTTCGAAGCGCTTGGGGTCGCCGACGCGCTGGAGCTGGGAGTACAGCAGGTCGCTGAGCTCCGCCGTCAGGGCGTACGGGCCGCCGTCGAAGGCGGCCAGGGCGATGAGGAAGGCCTTCTCCCGGAGGTGGACGATCTCTTCGGGCTCAGCGAACCACTCGCGGACCTGGTGCTTCAGCGCGCGCAGGGAGTAGTCGGCCAGCTGGCCCTCGCCGCGCCGGCCCACCGCATACTGGCGTAACTCGGTCGCGTACCCGACGACCTCGCGGAGCTGGTGGTCACGGGAGAGGAACTCGTCGACGGTCGGCAGGGCGAGCAGACGGGTGGTGGCTTCGGCGCCGACGTCCGCGGTGAGCCGGGCGGCCAGGACGGCCCGCTGACCGGGAGGCTCCCACTCCTCAGGGCGGACGGTGTCCTCCAGGTACGCCCCCACGCCGACGGTGATCACCAGGTGGGTCTTCCGTTTGTGCATGAGGTCGCGGAGGGCGTTGAACTGGGCTTCGCGCAGGGGCTCGTCCCGGCTCGTGGCCAGGTCGCACAGCACGTAGCCGGCCGCCTTGCCGGGTGTGTCGAACAGGTTGGTGAGCTTCCCAGGGACCGTGGTGCTGTCCAGGACGTGCACCGGGGCGGTGCCCACGGAGCGCAGGAGCATCAGGGCGGCGGCCCGACGTCCGGTGAAGGGCGTGCCCGTGAGGACCAGGACCTGCTCCTTCAGGAGGCGGTCGCGCAGCTGGGCGAAGCGGGTTCCCTCCGCGACGAAGACATCGGACAGCCGGTCCAGCTGGGAAGGCGGGATCTCGCCGGATGCGGGCGCGCCATTGCCGGATCCGCCGAAGCCGTAGTGGATCTCGGTGGTGACGTTGCCGATGATCCGCTCGGCTACGACGCCGTGGTTGGTGCCGTCGAACGCCATCGACTTCGGCGCGTGGGCGTGCAGTTCACGACGGGTGGCCCACGGCTGCTGGGCCTCCTCCTCGGCCTTCTTCTCCTTCCCGGCCGGAGCGTCGTCCTCCGTGGCCGCCGGTTCGGCCTCCTCAGCTGGCTCCGTCGGCTGGTCCGGCTGCTCGCTCACCGACGGTCACCGAAGATGATGTCGCCGTGGACCACACCGGCGCGGACGGCGTTGCCCTCGATGTGGCCGGCGATGATTCCGTCGTTGACGCCCTGCACGTGGATGCCGGCGGGACCGGTCCGACCCCCGGTCGGGGCTTCCTCCGCTCCTCCGGGTCCTCGTGGTCCCTCCGATGTGGGCGCGGTCGAAGGCCCGGTGACCGTTCCCGCCGGCACGGGTCCGTGCAGCCATGCCTTCAGGGGACCGTTCTTGCTGTCCACGGTGACCTCGTGGAACTCCTCCGCCGGGATCCCGGGGTGGTTGTGCCGCACGATCCCGTTGTGGACCGAAGCGGAGACGCAGAGCACATGGGGGTCCGTCCGCTCGCGCAGCGCCGCGCGCAGCGGTTCGCCGTCCAGGAGACGGCAGGCCTCGTTGAGGTCGGTGCCCACCCAGCCCTCGTGTTCGTCGATCATCACCATGCCGCTCGCCAGGACGACCCGCAGCCGGAGCTGCGCCGAGCTGGCCGCCAGCCGGTTGATCGCGCGGAGTTGGGCGGGGACCTCCGTCAGCAGGGTGCGGAGCAGGACGTTCAGCGGTACGTGCGGGTCGATCAGCTCCATGACCGCGTCGCCCCGGTCGGCGCGCAGCCGTAACGTCTGGTCGACCCCGGCGGCGAGCAGGGTCCGGTCGACGACGTCGTACAGCATCCGGCGCAGATAGGCCTGCTGGACGTCGTCACGATCGCTGAAACGCTCCGTGTCGACGAGCAGGAAGGTGCGGGGGAGCGGATTGGTCATGATCGCCTCTCGTGGTGGGTTCCGCGTGAGCGGGAGGGATGAGCAAGAGAGTGGGGCAGGCGGGCGCACCGCCGTGAGGGCGGATGGCACACCCGGAGTGTGACGGCCTGCACTGAAGGGGAGGAGTCAGCCCTCGTCGTGAGATTGCGCGATCCGCCGCAACACGTCGGGTCGTACGATCACCAGCGCGCGGCGCCCCGTGATGACGACCCCGCGGTCGCGCAGTTCCTTGAGGTGGCGCTGGACCATCTCGCGGGAGGCCCCGACCGCTCCGGCGAGTTCCTGTTTGGTCAGGGGGACGGCGACTTCCACGCCCTCCTCGGTACGCCGCCCGTGCGTGCGCGCCAGGTCCTGGAGCAGCACGGCGAGCCGCTCGCGCACGCTCAGCGAGGCGAACTCCAGCCTCCGCCGGTCGCCCGCGCGGGTGCGGTCCGAGGTGAGGGCGAGGAGCTGGAAGGCGGCGTCGGGAACACGCGCGAGGAAGGCGCGGAAGCGCTCGGGATCGACGGCCACGGCGCGCACCGGTTCGAGTGCGGTCACGGTGGCGGAGCGGGCTCGCCCGGTGAGGGCGGCGGATTCGCCGATGATGTCGCCCGGGCCGCGCAGGGCGAGCAGGGCCTCCTTGCCGTTGGCGGCGGAGGCGGTGACCTTGGTCCAGCCGTGGAGGATCAGCAGGACGTGGGAGGCGGGTTCGTTCTGGTGGATGAGCTGGGCGCGGGGTGCGAAGGTCAGCTCGCGGCCGAGCTCCCGTAACGCGGCGCCGTCCTCCACCTCCAAGCGGGCCAGGAAGGGGACCCGGTCGTCCAGCCCTCCGTCGCCCGCGACCTGCTCCGTTGCCATGTGCGCCCCCCGGTCGTCAGGGCGGTCAATGTACTGGCCACCGGGGGCGCGCGGCGGTGGATTAGCCGATCTCGCCGCTGCGGCGGCGGCGGACGTAGGTCGCCGTGGTGACCGAGGTCAGGGTCAGGAGGGCCAGGGTGGCCGCTGCGAGGCCGGGGGTGAGGCCCTTGGGGGTGTAGGTGCAGGAGAGGTGGCGGGTGTTCGGGGTGAGGGGGATGGCCAGGAGGCCGTGGAAGTTCGTCGTGGGGGCCGAGCACTGCCAGCCCGGGATGTCCGTCATCGCGAAGACGGCCGTGCCGGTGGCGGTTGCCGGGAGGGTGGCTTCGATGGTGTGGCCGCCCACGTGGACCGCGGTGGCGCCGGAGGTGGTGAGGTCGCGGACGCGGGTGTCCAGGGCCGTGCGGTTCAGGCAGCCGATCGGGTTCGGGCCGGCCGTGGCGTTCTCGGTGCGGGTTTCGACCGTCGCCGTGACCGTGCCGGACGCGGGGACCGGGCCCAGGGGGAGGACCCCGGTCATGCGGTCCTCCAGGGGGAGCGTGCGGTCGCCGGTGCGGAGGGTGCCGTAGAGGGCGGGGGAGTACCAGTAGGCCTCGGAGCCCGGGGTGCAGGTGGCCGTGTACGTCTGGGAGGCGGGCGTGCCCGTGGCGGTGGCTGCCGGGACCTCGTAGACCGTCGCGCCCAGGACCGTCTCCTGGCGGGCGTAGACGCTGGCCGGGGGGTTGGGGGAGGTGTAGGGGGCGGCGGGGCGGACCGTGACCAGGGGAGGGGCGGGCTGCTTCGTCGCCGTCCAGGTGCCGGGGGCCGTGCCCGGGCGGACGCGGGCGCCGATGGAGAAGATCGCGTCCAGGACCGGGTTGTCGGCGCCGAAGAAGGTGCGGCCGTCGTTCTTGTAGCCGTATCCCAGGGGCTCCAGGGCCTGGTACGTGGCCTCCGGGAGGTAGCTGCTGTAGTACTGCGGGCCCTCGGCCCGCAGGGCCAGGGCGTCGTTGTACGAGGTCTGCGGCGCGCCCGAGTCCGTCCGGTAGGCGGGCCAGCCGTCCACCTTCCGGACCGCTTCGTAGTGGTTCGTGATCGAGCGGTTGGAGGTCGGGGCGGGCGCCGCCCAGCGTTCGCGGGAGCGGCGCGCGTCCGCGTTCGCCGCCGCGACCGTGGACTCGGCGAAGACCACGCCGATCATGAGCAGTGCCGCGAGGGGGAGCAGGGCCCGGTGCTTCCCGGAGAGGGAGAGGAGGGTGAGGGCCAGGAGGGAGACGGCCCCGCCGCCCAGGACCGCCGGCCAGGTCCAGCCGCCGAAGTCGTCGGTGTGGCGGAGCACGAAGGTGGCGACGACGAGGAGGCCGGCCGCCAGGGCCAGGTGCAGCGGGCGCGGGCGGTTGGCCAGGGCCAGCCAGGCCAGGACCACGACCATGCCGCTGAACACGAACGTCTCGCGGTAGGGGTTGCCGTTCGGGACGGCCAGGCCGTGCCACACGTACTGGGTGGGCGGGAACTGGAAGGAGAGGAGGACGAGCAAGGTGGCCGCCGCCCAGACCAGGCGGGTGCGGGCGGCGATCCGGGTGTTGAGGAGGAAGCTTCCCGCCAGGATCAGGCCCAGCGAGGCCACGTACAGGCGCGGCCGGCCGCCCCACAGGTGGGTGGCCGGGAGCATGCCGGCCAGGAAGACGTCGACGCGCACCGGGTCGAAGGCCGCGGCCTTCGTCGGCTGCGAGGCACCGCTGGAGAGGAAGGACGGGAGGAGGAGGGGGAGGGTGAGGAGGATGCCCGTCGCGGCGGCCGTGGCGGCGCGGAAGAGGGCGCGCAGGCGCTGCGCGCCCGTCATGTCGCGGGTGAGCAGGCGGACGGCCAGCAGTACGCAGGCGGCCATCGTGGCCATCATCGCCGTGTAGAAGTTCCCGTACCAGGCGAGGCCGACGAGCAGCGCCGCGCCCGGCCAGCGCCGGCCCTCCAGGCACCACTCGACGGCGATGCCGAGGAGGGGGAGGGCCACCAGGCCCCACAGCCACATCGGGATGTACGAGGCGTCGCTCAGCGCCCAGCCGCACAGGCCGTAGCAGGCGCCGAGGACCCCCCGCTGCCACCACGGGCCGGCCTGGAGCTTGCCGAGGTAGACGGTCATCAGCGCGGCGGCCGCGCCCATCGTCACCGGGGTGATCAGGAAGACCGCCAGGTCGACGTGGGCGCGCGGGACGAGGACGACCAGCCAGGAGAACGGGTTGCCGAGGTAGGTGTAGTAGTCGGACAGGAACTGCTGCCCGAAGCCGCCGCGCCAGCTGAACAGGACGTCGCCGGCGGCCTGCCCGTGCACCAGGTCCCACAGGGCGCGGTGGAAGGGCACGTACTGGTTGGCCTGGTCGTTGATGGCCCGGCCGGTGTTGCCGAAGGGGAAGCTGCCGCGGGCCGCCCAGGAGGCGCAGAAGGCGGCCGAGGTGAGGAGGAAGGCCAGCAGCGGGCCGTAGAGGCGGGGGAGGGCGGCACGCCGCCGGGGCACGGGGCCGGGCGGCGGGGATGCGGCCGTCTTCGGCTCCGAGGTGACCGTCCCCAATGTCCTGCTCCTGGCGCTCGTATCGTTTTGAACTGACTCGCTGGGATTCGCTGGCAGTGTAGTTCGCCCGCACTACCACGCCGGTGTGACCTCCGCACGGCCGCCCCGGCTCGGGAGGGCCACACCCAAGGGGCGCCTGAGCTGCGCGGCCGTGCGGGCCGTGGCGGTGCGGCTTATGTTTTGACCGGAGTGGATGCGGTGGGTACGCTCAGACCTTGTGCCTGGGGTGTGCCTGGGCTCCCGCGCGTGTCCATCAACCGCACGGCGAGCCGCATCGGCCACCGAGATTCATGCGCCTCCACGCTTGCGCGGAGCTCCGCCGGATCCGACACACCCGACCGCGTGGGTCGGAAAAGTTCCAGGTTAGCTTCACTACACGGCACACAGAAACCGGAGAAGTAGTGCCTACGATCCAGCAGCTGGTCCGGAAGGGCCGGCAGGACAAGGTCGAGAAGACGAAGACCCCCGCGCTCGAGGCTTCGCCTCAGCGTCGTGGTGTCTGCACGCGTGTGTTCACGACCACCCCGAAGAAGCCGAACTCGGCGCTCCGTAAGGTCGCGCGTGTGCGTCTGACCTCCGGCATCGAGGTCACCGCTTACATTCCGGGTGAGGGACACAACCTGCAGGAGCACTCGATCGTGCTCGTGCGTGGTGGCCGTGTGAAGGACCTGCCGGGTGTTCGTTACAAGATCATCCGCGGTGCGCTTGACACCCAGGCTGTCAAGAACCGCAAGCAGGCCCGCAGCCGCTACGGCGCCAAGAAGGAGAAGTAAGAATGCCTCGTAAGGGCCCCGCCCCGAAGCGCCCGGTCATCATCGACCCGGTCTACGCCTCTCCTCTGGTGACCTCGCTCATCAACAAGATCCTCCTGAACGGCAAGCGCTCCACCGCCGAGCGCATCGTCTACGGCGCCATGGAAGGCCTCCGCGAGAAGACCGGCAACGACCCGGTCATCACGCTGAAGCGCGCGCTGGAGAACGTCAAGCCGTCCCTCGAGGTCAAGTCCCGCCGTGTCGGTGGCGCGACCTACCAGGTTCCCGTCGAGGTCAAGCCGGGTCGTCAGTCGACCCTGGCCCTCCGCTGGCTCGTGGGTTACTCCCGCGCCCGCCGCGAGAAGACCATGACCGAGCGCCTGATGAACGAGCTTCTCGACGCCTCGAACGGCCTCGGTGCGGCCGTCAAGAAGCGCGAGGACACGCACAAGATGGCCGAGTCCAACAAGGCCTTCGCGCACTACCGCTGGTAGTCGCAACCCACATCGAGACCGAGAGAAGACTGAAGCCTTATGGCTACCACTTCGCTTGACCTGGCCAAGGTGCGCAACATCGGCATCATGGCCCACATCGACGCGGGCAAGACGACCACCACCGAGCGCATCCTGTTCTACACCGGTGTGTCGTACAAGATCGGTGAGGTCCACGACGGCGCTGCCACGATGGACTGGATGGAGCAGGAGCAGGAGCGCGGCATCACCATCACGTCCGCCGCGACGACCTGCCACTGGCCGCTCGAGGACGTCGACCACACCATCAACATCATCGACACCCCGGGTCACGTTGACTTCACGGTCGAGGTGGAGCGTTCGCTCCGCGTCCTCGACGGTGCCGTCACCGTGTTCGACGGTGTCGCCGGTGTGGAGCCGCAGTCCGAGACCGTTTGGCGTCAGGCGGACCGCTACGGCGTCCCGCGTATCTGCTTCGTCAACAAGCTCGACCGTACGGGCGCCGAGTTCATGCGCTGCGTCGACATGATCAAGGACCGCCTCGGCGCGGTTCCGATCGTCATGCAGCTGCCGATCGGCTCCGAGGCGGACTTCAAGGGCGTCGTCGACCTCGTCCGCATGAAGGCCCTCGTGTGGTCCGCCGAGGCCACCAAGGGTGAGATGTACGACGTCGTCGACATCCCGGAGACCCACACCGAGCTGGCCGAGGAGTGGCGCGCCACCCTCGTCGAGCAGGTCGCCGAGAACGACGAAGAGATGATGGAGCTCTTCCTCGAGGGCACCGAGCCCACCGAGGAGCAGCTGCACGCGGCCGTGCGCCGCATCATCCTCGGCTCCGGCAAGGGCAAGGGCGAGCCCACGATCACCGCGGTCTTCTGCGGTACGGCGTTCAAGAACAAGGGCGTCCAGCCCCTGCTCGACGCCGTCGTGCGCTACCTCCCGTCGCCGCTCGACATCGAGGCCATCGAGGGCCACGACGTCAAGGACGCCGAGGTCGTCGTCAAGCGCAAGCCGTCGGACGAGGAGCCCCTCGCCGCGCTCGCGTTCAAGATCATGAGCGACCCGCACCTCGGCAAGCTCACCTTCGTCCGGGTTTACTCGGGCCGCCTGGAGGCCGGCACCGCGGTGCTGAACTCCGTCAAGGGCAAGAAGGAGCGCATCGGCAAGATCTACCGCATGCACGCGAACAAGCGTGAGGAGATCGACGCGGTGGGCGCCGGCGACATCGTCGCCGTCATGGGCCTGAAGCAGACCACCACCGGTGAGACGCTGTGTGACGACAAGGCGCCCGTGATCCTGGAGTCCATGGACTTCCCGGCTCCGGTCATCCAGGTCGCCATCGAGCCCGCCTCCAAGGGCGACCAGGAGAAGCTGGGTGTCGCCATCCAGCGTCTCGCGGAAGAGGACCCGTCGTTCCACGTCCACTCGGACGAGGAGACCGGCCAGACCATCCTCGGCGGTATGGGCGAGCTGCACCTCGAGGTGCTGGTCGACCGTATGAAGCGCGAGTTCAAGGTCGTCGCCAACGTCGGCAAGCCGCAGGTCGCGTACCGCGAGACGATCCGCAAGGCCGTCGAGCGTCACGACTACACCCACAAGAAGCAGACCGGTGGTACCGGTCAGTTCGCCAAGGTGCAGATCGCGATCGAGCCGATCACGGACGCCGATGGTCCGGCGTACGAGTTCGTCAACAAGGTCACCGGTGGCCGCGTGCCGAAGGAGTACATCCCTTCGGTCGACGCCGGTGCGCAGGAGGCCATGCAGTTCGGCATCCTCGCCGGCTACGAGATGACGGGCGTCCGCGTCACGCTTCTCGACGGTGGCTACCACGAGGTCGACTCCTCCGAGCTCGCCTTCAAGATCGCTGGTTCGCAGGCCTTCAAGGAGGCCGCGCGCAAGGCTTCGCCCGTTCTGCTCGAGCCGATGATGGCCGTTGAGGTCACCACGCCCGAGGAGTCCATGGGCGATGTCATCGGTGACATCAACTCCCGCCGTGGCCAGATCCAGGCCATGGAGGACCGTCACGGAGCCAAGATTGTCAAGGGCCTCGTGCCCCTCTCGGAGATGTTCGGCTACGTCGGCGACCTCCGCAGCAAGACCTCGGGTCGCGCCAGCTACTCGATGCAGTTCGACTCCTACGCCGAGGTTCCCCGGAACGTCGCCGAGGAGATCATCGCGAAGGCCAAGGGCGAGTAACTCTTCCGAGTTCACGTTTTAGGCTTGTCACCGGAGCCTCTGGGGCAACAGGAGCAACCCTCCCGTTGCCCCGGGGAGCCGGCTTTCCAGCAAAGATCACCTGGCGCCGACGATTCAAGGCGTACAGAACCACTCTCAGGAGGACCCCGTGGCGAAGGCGAAGTTCGAGCGGACTAAGCCGCACGTCAACATCGGCACCATCGGTCACATTGACCACGGTAAGACGACCCTCACGGCCGCCATTACCAAGGTGCTGCACGACAAGTACCCGGACCTGAACGCGGCGTCGGCGTTCGACCAGATCGACAAGGCTCCTGAGGAGCGCCAGCGCGGTATCACCATCTCCATCGCGCACGTCGAGTACCAGACCGAGGCGCGTCACTACGCCCACGTCGACTGCCCGGGTCACGCCGACTACATCAAGAACATGATCACCGGTGCCGCGCAGATGGACGGCGCGATCCTCGTGGTCGCCGCCACCGACGGCCCGATGCCGCAGACCAAGGAGCACGTGCTCCTGGCCCGCCAGGTCGGCGTTCCGTACATCGTCGTCGCCCTGAACAAGGCCGACATGGTGGACGACGAGGAGATCCTGGAGCTCGTCGAGCTCGAGGTCCGTGAGCTGCTCTCCGAGTACGACTTCCCGGGCGACGACCTGCCGGTCGTCCAGGTCTCCGCGCTGAAGGCGCTCGAGGGTGACAAGGAGTGGGGTGACAAGCTCCTCGGCCTGATGGACGCCGTGGACGCCGCGATCCCGACCCCGCCGCGTGACACCGACAAGCCCTTCCTGATGCCCGTCGAGGACGTCTTCACGATCACCGGTCGTGGCACCGTCGTCACCGGCCGCATCGAGCGTGGTGTCCTGAAGGTCAACGAGACCGTTGACATCATCGGCATCAAGCAGGAGAAGACCACCACCACGGTCACCGGCATCGAGATGTTCCGCAAGCTGCTCGACGAGGGCCAGGCCGGTGAGAACGTCGGTCTGCTCCTCCGTGGCATCAAGCGCGAGGACGTCGAGCGCGGCCAGGTCATCATCAAGCCCGGTTCGGTCACGCCGCACACCGAGTTCGAGGCCGCCGCGTACATCCTGTCGAAGGACGAGGGTGGCCGTCACACCCCGTTCTTCAACAACTACCGCCCGCAGTTCTACTTCCGTACCACGGACGTGACCGGCGTCGTGACCCTCCCCGAGGGCACCGAGATGGTCATGCCGGGCGACAACACCGACATGACGGTCGCGCTGATCCAGCCGGTCGCCATGGAGGAGGGCCTGAAGTTCGCCATCCGTGAGGGTGGTCGTACGGTCGGCGCCGGCCAGGTCACCAAGATCACGAAGTAATTCGTGTTCTGACCTGGTAGCTCGCACCAGCGGGCACCATGTGTGACGGAAGGGCCCCTTCCCCACCGCTCCGGCGGCGGGGGAGGGGCCCTTCCACGTACGGCAGGAACGTTCAGGGGTGGGGAGCATGGAGCAGCGGGACGGCGGACGGCCGGAGATATCGGACGAGGAGTGGGCGCGCTTCAGCGAGGAGGTCGCGCGGGAGAGCGCCGGCGCGCCGAAGGAGCCGTCGGCGCGGGCGCGGATGGTCACCGAGCGGCTGCGGCGCGAGGACGAGGAGCGGGCGCGGGCCGGACGCCGGCGGTTCGGGCGGGCGCCGAAGCCGGGGGCGGGGGACCCGCCCGGCTGGCGGACGGGGCCGGCCTGGCAGGAGATGGAGGGCCGGGGGCGGGGCAGGCGGCGCCTCAAGGCCGCGGCGGCGATCGTCGTCATCGCGGGGCTCGCGCTGGTGGCGCTGCGGCCGGAGCTGGTCATCGACCGGCTGACGGGGGAGGCGGACGCCCGCCGGGAGGCGCGGGACGCCGGCCCGCTCGCCGCGGAGACGGCGCGTCCGACCGGGGCGCCGGGGGCGGTGCCGGCCGACCGCCCGACGCTCAAGGAGCCCTTCCGGGGCTCGCCGGCCGCGCAGTGGGCCGACGGCGCCGCCGGCATCGAGCTCCCGGAGGCGGCGGCCGTGGGCGGGATGCCGAAGGAGCGGGTCGCCGACGCGCTGGCCATGACCAAGCAGCTGCTGATCGCGTCGAACCTGGACCCGGCCACCCTGCGGGGCGAGCGGCCCCAGGCGGCGCTGGACCTGCTGGACCCGGCGCAGGAGGACGGGCGGCCCCTCATCGAGCGCGGGCTGAGCGCCCCCTCGGTGGAGGCGGACCCGCTGTGGCTGTTCAGCCGGTTCGACCCGGCGCATGTCCGGCTCGTGGGCGACGTGGTCAAGACGCGCGGCCGGGTGAGCTTCGACAGCGGCCGGGACGGCGAGGTGAAGGTCCACGCCGACTACACCTTCGTCTACCCCCTGGTCCGGGCGAAGGCCGGCTCCGACGAGGTCGCCCGCACCGTCGTGCGGCGGACGGTGACCATGGCCCTCTATGACCCGCGCAAGGTGGTCACGACCCCCGGCAAGCTCCAGGTCGTGGAGTGGCTGGAGAGCGGCGGGAACGACGACTGCCGGCGCGCCGGCACCGGGTTCCTGCACCCGACCTTCGACAGCGAGCGCGTGGCGGCGGGGACGGCCCCGTCCGGGCCGGTCGTCGACCCGTACGACCGGAGCCGGAGCATGGCCGACATGCCGAAGGAGTGCACGACGGCCTCCAGGTCCTGACCTGGGATCCCCGTCGCGTGCCGCGGTTTGACGTGATCGCTCGGCGGGGTATTCTCTTCGGCCCGATTGGCCAGGTACGTGTCTCGTATGGCAGACTACTCAAGTTGCTCGGCTGTGTGCCGATGCTGCGCGCCTCCCGCCGGGAGGACCGGAAGCGAGTCCCACGGTACTCGTCGCCCTTAATCTGCCTCTCGGGGCAGCAATGAGGGCGGACGTACGGGAATCTTCTGGGAAGTGTCAGCACGGTCCGCACCAGGCACTCGGTGGGTGTTTCTCCCCCGATGCGCGGCCCAGGGCCGCACCCCCTTTGATGAGGGAGTTCCCGTATGGGGATTTTCTCGGAGGGAGTGCGACACGCCCGACCGCGTGGGTCGGAGGAGAGGCCGCGGAACCCCGTTCCGCAGCCGACCGGGAGCCAGAGCGTTTCCACACGAGACAGGACTACGGAGTAGCCATGGCGGGACAGAAGATCCGCATCCGGCTCAAGGCCTACGACCACGAGGTCATCGACTCCTCGGCGAAGAAGATCGTCGAGACGGTGACCCGCACTGGTGCGTCGGTCGCGGGCCCGGTGCCGCTGCCCACTGAGAAGAACGTGTACTGCGTCATCAAGTCGCCGCACAAGTACAAGGACTCGCGCGAGCACTTCGAGATGCGCACGCACAAGCGCCTGATCGACATCCTCGACCCGACGCCCAAGACCGTTGACTCGCTGATGCGCCTGGACCTTCCGGCCGGCGTTGACATCGAGATCAAGCTCTGAGAGGCGTCGAGAAGATGGCTAAGCAGATCAAGGGCGTCCTGGGCGAGAAGCTCGGCATGACCCAGGTCTGGGACGAGAACAACCGTGTCGTCCCGGTGACCGTCGTCAAGGCCGGGCCCTGTGTTGTCACCCAGGTCCGTACCAACGACATCGACGGCTACGAGTCGGTCCAGATCGCCTTCGGCGAGATCGACCCGCGCAAGGTGAACAAGCCCCTCAAGGGCCACTTCGCCAAGGCCGACGTGACCCCGCGCCGCCACCTGGTGGAGCTCCGTACCTCCGACGCCAGCGAGTACACGCTCGGCCAGGAGATCACGGCTGCCGTGTTCGAGTCCGGCGTCAAGGTTGACGTCACGGGCAACAGCAAGGGCAAGGGCTTCGCCGGTGTCATGAAGCGCCACAACTTCCGGGGCCTCGGCGCCGGTCACGGTGTGCAGCGCAAGCACCGCTCCCCCGGTTCGATCGGTGGCTGCGCCACCCCTGGGCGTGTCTTCAAGGGCATGCGCATGGCCGGTCGCATGGGTAACGAGCGCGTCACCACCCAGAACCTGACCATCCACGCGGTTGACGCGGAGAAGGGTCTGCTCCTCATCAAGGGCGCGGTCCCCGGTCCGAACGGCGGCCTCGTCCTGGTCCGTACCGCGGCCAAGGGGGCTTGAGGTAATGAGCACCATTGACATCCTTTCGCCGGCTGGCGACAAGGCCGGTACCGTCGAGCTCCCCGCGGAGATCTTCGACGCGAAGACCAGCGTTCCGCTGATCCACCAGGTCGTCGTCGCCCAGCTGGCCGCTGCCCGTCAGGGCACGCACAAGACCAAGACCCGTGGCGAAGTCCGTGGTGGTGGCAAGAAGCCGTACCGCCAGAAGGGCACCGGCCGCGCCCGTCAGGGTTCGACCCGCGCTCCGCAGTTCGCCGGCGGTGGCGTCGTCCACGGCCCGCAGCCGCGTGACTACTCGCAGCGGACCCCCAAGAAGATGAAGGCCGCCGCCCTCCGCGGTGCCCTCTCGGACCGCGCGCGTCACTCCCGCATCCACGTCGTCACCGGCGTGGTCGAGGGTGCCGCCTCCACCAAGGCCGCGAAGACGCTGTTCGGCAAGATCTCGGAGCGCAAGAACCTGCTCCTGGTCGCCGAGCGCTCTGACGAGCTGGCGTGGCTGTCCGCCCGCAACCTGCCCCAGGTTCACATCCTGGAGCCGGGCCAGCTGAACACGTACGACGTGATCGTCTCTGACGACGTGGTCTTCACCCAGGCCGCGCTCGAGTCCTTCGTGTCTGGCCCCAAGGCCGATGAGACCGAAGGGAACGAGGCCTGATGTCTGAGGCGACCGTTACCAGCAAGACCTTCACCGACCCGCGCGACCTGCTGATCAAGCCGGTCGTCTCGGAGAAGAGCTACGCGCTGCTGGACGAGAACAAGTACACGTTCATCGTCGCGCCCGGCGCCAACAAGACCCAGATCAAGCAGGCCGTCGAGGCGGTCTTCTCGGTCAAGGTCACCGGGGTCAACACGATCAACCGTCAGGGTAAGCGCAAGCGCACCAAGACCGGTTTCGGCAAGCGCGCCAACACCAAGCGCGCCATCGTGACCCTTGCCGAGGGCAACCGTATCGACATCTTCGGCGGCCAGGCCTCCTAACGGAGGTCTAGTCGTCCGGAATCGGACGAGGACTGAGAAATGGGTATCCGCAAGTACAAGCCGACGACCCCGGGCCGTCGTGGCTCCAGCGTCGCCGACTTTGTCGAGATCACGCGGTCCACGCCGGAGAAGTCGCTGGTTCGCCCTCTGCACAGCAAGGGCGGCCGTAACAACACCGGCCGGATCACCGTTCGCCACCAGGGTGGCGGACACAAGCGCGCCTACCGAGTGATCGACTTCCGTCGTCACGACAAGGACGGCGTGCCGGCCAAGGTCGCGCACATCGAGTACGACCCCAACCGCACCGCGCGCATCGCGCTGCTGCACTACGCCGACGGCGAGAAGCGCTACATCATCGCGCCGCGCGGTCTGCAGCAGGGTGACCGGATCGAGAACGGCCCCACGGCCGACATCAAGCCGGGCAACAACCTCGCGCTCCGCAACATCCCGGTCGGTACCACGATCCACGCGATCGAGCTCCGTCCCGGTGGCGGCGCGAAGTTCGCCCGCTCCGCTGGTGCCTCCGTGCAGCTGCTCGCGAAGGAGGGCGTGATGGCCCACCTCCGCATGCCGTCCGGTGAGATCCGTCTCGTCGACGCGCGCTGCCGCGCCACCGTCGGCGAGGTCGGCAACGCCGAGCAGTCGAACATCAACTGGGGCAAGGCCGGCCGCATGCGCTGGAAGGGCGTCCGCCCGACCGTCCGCGGTGTCGCGATGAACCCGGTTGACCACCCGCACGGTGGTGGTGAGGGTAAGACCTCCGGTGGTCGTCACCCGGTCTCCCCGTGGGGTCAGAAGGAGGGTCGTACTCGCTCGCCGAAGAAGGCTTCGAGCAAGTACATCGTCCGCCGCCGCAAGACGAACAAGAAGCGCTAGGAGCGGGTTTAGATGCCGCGCAGTCTCAAGAAGGGGCCCTTCGTCGACGACCACCTCGTAAAGAAGGTGGACGCCCAGAACGAAGCCGGCACCAAGAACGTCATCAAGACCTGGTCCCGTCGCTCGATGATCATCCCCAGCATGCTGGGTCACACCATCGCGGTGCACAACGGCAAGACCCACGTCCCGGTGTTCGTCACCGAGTCGATGGTCGGCCACAAGCTCGGCGAGTTCTCGCCGACTCGCACCTTCCGCGGCCACGTCAAGGACGACCGGAAGTCGAAGCGCCGCTAATCGCGGGGTGGTTACGACTATGACTAACACCGAAGGGACAACCATGGAAGCCAGGGCCCAGGCGCGGTACATCCGCGTCACGCCCATGAAGGCCCGCCGCGTGGTGGACCTCATCCGTGGCATGGATGCCACGGAGGCTCAGGCGGTCCTGCGTTTCGCCCCGCAGGCCGCGAGCGTGCCGGTCGGCAAGGTGCTGGACAGCGCCATTGCCAACGCCGCGCACAACTACAACCACCCGGACGCCTCCACGCTGGTCATCAGCGAGGCGTACGTGGACGAGGGCCCGACCCTGAAGCGGTTCCGTCCGCGTGCCCAGGGCCGTGCCTACCGGATCCGCAAGCGGACCAGCCACATCACCGTGGTCGTCAGCAGCAAGGAAGGTTCCCGGTAATGGGCCAGAAGGTAAACCCGCACGGGTTCCGACTCGGCATCACCACGGACTTCAAGTCCCGCTGGTACGCCGACAAGCTGTACAAGGACTACGTCAAGGAAGACGTCGCCATCCGTCGGATGATGACGTCCGGCATGGAGCGCGCCGGCATCTCGAAGGTTGAGATCGAGCGCACCCGTGACCGCGTGCGTGTGGACATCCACACCGCTCGTCCCGGCATCGTCATCGGCCGCCGCGGCGCCGAGGCCGACCGCATCCGCGGTGACCTCGAGAAGCTCACGGGCAAGCAGGTCCAGCTGAACATCCTCGAGGTCAAGAACCCCGAGCTCGACGCTCAGCTGGTTGCTCAGGCCGTCGCCGAGCAGCTCTCCTCCCGCGTCTCCTTCCGTCGTGCCATGCGCAAGAGCATGCAGGGCACCATGAAGGCCGGCGCCAAGGGCATCAAGATCCAGTGTGGCGGCCGTCTCGGCGGCGCCGAGATGTCCCGCTCCGAGTTCTACCGCGAGGGTCGTGTGCCGCTGCACACGCTGCGCGCGAACGTGGACTACGGCTTCTTCGAGGCCAAGACCACCTTCGGCCGTATCGGCGTGAAGGTCTGGATCTACAAGGGCGACGTCAAGAACATCGCCGAGGTTCGCGCCGAGAACGCTGCGGCCCGTGCGGGTAACCGCCCGGCCCGTGGCGCCGGCGCTGGCGACCGTCCCGCCGGCCGTGGTGGCCGTGGTGGCGAGCGCGGCGGCCGTGGTGGCCGCAAGCCGCAGCAGGCTGCTGGTGCCGAGGCCCCCAAGGCCGACGCCCCCGCCGCCGCTCCGGCCGAGAGCACCGGAACGGAGGCCTGACCGACATGCTGATCCCTCGTAGGGTCAAGCACCGCAAGCAGCACCACCCGAAGCGCAGCGGTATGGCCAAGGGCGGTACTGAGGTCTCGTTCGGCGAGTACGGCATCCAGGCGCTCACCCCCGCCTACGTGACGAACCGCCAGATCGAGGCGGCTCGTATCGCGATGACCCGCCACATCAAGCGTGGCGGCAAGGTCTGGATCAACATCTACCCGGACCGTCCGCTGACGAAGAAGCCTGCCGAGACCCGCATGGGTTCCGGTAAGGGTTCCCCGGAGTGGTGGATCGCGAACGTGCACCCGGGCCGGGTCATGTTCGAGCTGTCCTACCCGAACGAAAAGATTGCGCGTGAGGCTCTCACTCGTGCGGCCCACAAGCTGCCGATGAAGTGCCGCATCGTCAAGCGCGAGGCAGGTGAGTCGTGATGGCGACGGGAACCAAGGCGTCCGAGCTCCGCGAGCTCGGCAACGAGGAGCTCGTTGCCAAGCTGCGCGAGGCCAAGGAGGAGCTGTTCAAGCTCCGTTTCCAGGCGGCCACCGGCCAGCTGGAGAACAACGGCCGGCTCAAGTCCGTCCGTAAGGACATCGCTCGCATCTACACCCTGATGCACGAGCGTGAGCTCGGTATCGAGACGGTGGAGAACGCCTGATGAGCGAGAACAACGTGACTGAGACGAACGAGCGCGGCTTCCGCAAGACCCGTGAGGGTCTCGTCGTCAGCGACAAGATGGACAAGACCGTCGTCGTCGCCGTCGAGGACCGCGTCAAGCACGCGCTGTACGGCAAGGTCATCCGCCGTACGAACAAGCTCAAGGCTCACGACGAGCAGAACGCTGCCGGCGTCGGCGACCGCGTCCTCATCATGGAGACGCGTCCGCTGTCGGCGAGCAAGCGCTGGCGCATCGTCGAGATCCTCGAGAAGGCCAAGTAATCACTCCGGGGGGCCTCCCCCGGATTCGTTCCGCCAGGCTCGGTCGGGGCTCCGCGAAGGAGCCCCGGCCGGGAACCGGCAGACAAACAGGAGATAGACGTGATCCAGCAGGAGTCGCGACTGCGTGTCGCCGACAACACTGGTGCCAAGGAGATCCTTTGCATCCGTGTTCTCGGTGGCTCCGGTCGCCGCTACGCGGGCATCGGTGACGTCATCGTCGCCACCGTCAAGGACGCGATCCCCGGCGGCAACGTGAAGAAGGGTGACGTCGTCAAGGCCGTCATCGTTCGCACCGTCAAGGAGCGCCGCCGCCAGGACGGCTCGTACATCCGCTTCGACGAGAACGCCGCCGTCATTCTGAAGAACGACGGCGACCCTCGCGGCACCCGTATCTTCGGCCCCGTCGGCCGTGAGCTGCGCGAGAAGAAGTTCATGAAGATCATCTCGCTCGCGCCGGAGGTGCTGTAAGCATGAAGATCAAGAAGGGCGACCTGGTCCAGGTCATCACCGGTAAGGACAAGGGCAAGCAGGGCAAGGTCATCGCGGCCTTCCCGACCGAGTCCCGCGTCCTGGTCGAGGGTGTCAACCGGGTCAAGAAGCACACCAAGGCTGGGCAGAACCAGGCCGGCGGCATCGTGATCACCGAGGCCCCCGTCCACGTGTCCAACGTCCAGCTGGTCGTGGAGAAGGACGGCAAGAAGGTCGTCACCCGCGTCGGTTTCCGCTTCGACGACGAGGGCAACAAGATCCGCGTTGCCAAGCGCACGGGTGAGGACATCTGATGGCTACCACTCCGCGTCTGAAGACGAAGTACCGCGAGGAGATCGCGGGCAAGATGCGTGAAGAGTTCTCCTACGAGAACGTCATGCAGATTCCCGGCCTCGTCAAGATCGTCGTGAACATGGGTGTCGGCGACGCCGCCCGTGACTCGAAGCTGATCGACGGTGCCATCCGCGACCTGACGACGATCACCGGTCAGAAGCCGGCCGTCACGAAGGCCCGCAAGTCCATCGCGCAGTTCAAGCTGCGTGAGGGTCAGCCGATCGGCTGCCACGTCACCCTCCGTGGTGACCGCATGTGGGAGTTCCTGGACCGTACGCTGTCGCTCGCGCTGCCGCGTATCCGTGACTTCCGTGGTCTGTCGCCGAAGCAGTTCGACGGCCGTGGCAACTACACCTTCGGTCTCACCGAGCAGGTCATGTTCCACGAGATCGACCAGGACAAGATCGACCGTACCCGGGGTATGGACATCACCGTGGTGACCACGGCGACCAACGACGCTGAGGGCCGCGCGCTCCTCCGTCACCTCGGCTTCCCCTTCAAGGAGGCGTAAGCGAGATGGCGAAGAAGGCTCTCATCGCGAAGGCTGCCCGCAAGCCCAAGTTCGGTGTGCGTGCGTACACCCGCTGCCAGCGCTGCGGTCGTCCCCACTCCGTGTACCGCAAGTTCGGCCTCTGCCGCGTGTGCCTCCGTGAGATGGCTCACCGTGGCGAGCTGCCGGGCGTGACCAAGAGCTCCTGGTAAATCCGCTTCACCCTTTGGGTGTTGAGGTTTTCCAGACGCTCTCGGTAAGCATCAGGTCGGCGGACCGCCCTGCCCACATGCCGTAGGCTTGTGGGGTTGGGCGTCCGCCGCCCTATCGACTTACTACGCCGTAGGTCCCCGTGCCGCACCCGTCCCGCCACCGAGTGGGGAGAGGGATGGCACATACAGGAAACCCCGGCGAGAGAGGCCGAAGGCCACTTTCATGACCATGACTGACCCGATCGCAGACATGCTCACGCGTCTGCGTAACGCTAACTCGGCGTACCACGACACCGTCGTGATGCCGCACAGCAAGATCAAGTCGCACATCGCGGAGATCCTCAAGCAGGAGGGTTTCATCACCGGCTGGAAGGTCGAGGACGCCGAGGTCGGCAAGAACCTCGTCCTCGAGCTGAAGTTCGGGCCGAACCGTGAGCGCTCCATCGCGGGCATCAAGCGGATCTCGAAGCCCGGTCTGCGCGTGTACGCGAAGTCCACCAACCTGCCGAAGGTCCTCGGTGGCCTGGGCGTGGCGATCATCTCCACGTCGCACGGTCTCCTGACCGGTCAGCAGGCAGGCAAGAAGGGCGTAGGTGGGGAAGTCCTCGCCTACGTCTGGTAGTCGGGAACGGAGGAAAAGCAATGTCGCGAATCGGCAAGCTCCCCATCCAGGTTCCCGCCGGTGTGGACGTCACCATCGATGGCCAGACGGTCGCGGTGAAGGGCCCCAAGGGTTCCCTCACGCACGTCGTCAAGGCGCCGATCGAGATCGTCAAGGGTGAGGACGGCGTTCTGAACGTCACCCGCCCGAACGACGAGCGTCAGAACAAGGCCCTGCACGGCCTGTCCCGCACGCTGGTGGCGAACATGATCACCGGCGTGACCACGGGTTACGTGAAGGCTCTCGAGATCAGCGGTGTCGGTTACCGCGTGGCCGCGAAGGGCTCCGACCTGGAGTTCCAGCTCGGCTACAGCCACCCGATCCTGGTCGAGGCGCCCGAGGGCATCTCGTTCAAGGTCGAGTCCCCGACCAAGTTCTCGGTCGAGGGCATCGACAAGCAGAAGGTCGGCGAGGTCGCCGCCAACATCCGCAAGCTGCGGAAGCCCGACCCGTACAAGGCCAAGGGTGTCAAGTACGCCGGCGAGGTCATCCGCCGCAAGGTCGGAAAGGCTGGTAAGTAGCCATGGCATACGGTGTGAAGATCGCCAAGGGCGACGCGTACAAGCGCGCTGCCAAGGCTCGCCGCCACATCCGCATCCGCAAGAACGTCTCGGGTACGGCGGAGCGTCCGCGCCTCGTCGTGACGCGTTCGAACCGCAACATCGTTGCTCAGGTCATCGACGACCTCCAGGGCCACACCCTGGCGTCCGCGTCGACCCTGGACGCTTCGATCCGCGGTGGCGAAGGCGACAAGAGCGCCCAGGCCCAGGCCGTCGGCGCGCTCGTCGCCGAGCGTGCGAAGGCTGCCGGCGTCGAGACCGTCGTCTTTGACCGCGGTGGCAACCGATACGCCGGGCGCATTGCCGCTCTGGCTGACGCCGCCCGCGAAGCCGGGCTGAAGTTCTAAGCCCCGGTTCCGGGACTCACGGACGTAACAGAGAGAGGTAATCCAATGGCTGGACCCCAGCGCCGCGGCAGCGGTGCCGGTGGCGGCGAGCGGCGGGACCGGAAGGGTCGCGACGGTGGCGCTGCCGCCGAGAAGACCGCTTACGTTGAGCGCGTTGTCGCGATCAACCGCGTCGCCAAGGTTGTCAAGGGTGGTCGTCGCTTCAGCTTCACCGCGCTCGTCGTGGTGGGTGACGGTGACGGCACCGTAGGTGTCGGTTACGGCAAGGCCAAGGAAGTTCCCGCGGCCATCGCCAAGGGCGTCGAGGAAGCCAAGAAGAACTTCTTCAAGGTTCCCCGCATCCAGGGCACCATCCCGCACCCGATCCAGGGCGAGAAGGCGGCCGGCGTTGTCCTGCTGAAGCCTGCTTCCCCCGGTACCGGTGTTATCGCCGGTGGCCCGGTGCGCGCCGTTCTGGAGTGCGCCGGCGTTCACGACATCCTGTCGAAGTCGCTCGGCTCCGACAACGCGATCAACATCGTGCACGCGACCGTGGAGGCCCTCAAGGGCCTGCAGCGTCCCGAGGAGATCGCGGCTCGCCGTGGTCTGCCCCTCGAGGACGTCGCTCCCGCGGCTCTCCTTCGTGCGCGCGCTGGGGCGGGTGTCTGATGGCCCGCCTCAAGATCACGCAGACGAAGTCGTACATCGGCAGCAAGCAGAACCACCGCGACACCCTTCGTTCGCTCGGGCTCAAGCGCCTGAACGACGTGGTCGTCAAGGAGGACCGCCCCGAGTTCCGCGGCATGGTGCACACCGTCCGCCACCTCGTGACGGTTGAGGAGGTTGACTAATCATGGCTGAGAACAGCCCGCTGAAGGCTCACAACCTCCGTCCCGCCCCCGGTGCCAAGACCGCGAAGACCCGTGTCGGTCGTGGTGAGGCGTCGAAGGGTAAGACGGCTGGTCGTGGTACCAAGGGTACGAAGGCCCGCTACCAGGTTCCGCAGCGCTTCGAGGGTGGGCAGATGCCCCTCCACATGCGCCTGCCGAAGCTGAAGGGCTTCAAGAACCCGTTCCGCACCGAGTTCCAGGTGGTCAACCTGGACAAGCTCGGTGCCCTCTACCCCGAGGGTGGAGAGGTCACGGTGGCCGACCTGGTCGCCAAGGGCGCGGTTCGCAAGAACAGCCTCGTCAAGGTCCTGGGCCAGGGCGAGATCTCCGTGGCGCTGACGGTTTCGGTTGACGCCGTCTCCGCCTCCGCCAAGGAGAAGATTGCCGCCGCCGGCGGTTCCGTGACCGAGCTCGTCTAAGACGAACTCTGTGACAAATAGCTAAAACCCGACCGGGGATGCCTCACATATGGGGCATCCCCGGTTGGTCGTTCCACGGGGGGCGCAGTCGCCGGTAAGGTGGCCTGCACCTTTGCTTGTACGTAATCGTCGATCCTCAGACCGTCACCTCTGACGCAGTAGCGCGGGGGTCGCAGGAGGCACCGTGCTCACCGCGTTCGCCCGGGCGTTCAAGACGCCCGACCTGCGCAAGAAGCTGCTCTTCACGCTCGGCATCATCGTGCTGTATCGGCTCGGGTCCCACATCCCGGTACCCGGCGTGAGCTACAAGAACGTTCAGATCTGTGTGGACCAGATGGGGAGCAGCAACAGCCTCTTCGGTCTGGTCAACATGTTCAGCGGCGGTGCGCTGCTGCAGATCACGATCTTCGCGCTCGGCATCATGCCGTACATCACCGCGAGCATCATCCTGCAGCTGCTGACCGTGGTCATCCCGAAGCTGGAGAACCTCAAGAAAGAGGGACAGGCCGGCACCTCGAAGATCACTCAGTACACGCGCTATCTGACGGTCGCGCTCGCGATCCTCCAGGGCACCGGCCTCGTCGCCACCGCGCGTACCGGCGCCCTGTTCGGCAGCTGCCCCGTCGCTCGCGAGATCGTCCCGGACCGCTCGATCTTCACCACCATCACGATGGTGGTCACCATGACCGCCGGTACCTGCATCGTCATGTGGCTCGGCGAGCTCATCACGGACCGCGGCATCGGCAACGGCATGTCGATCCTGATGTTCATCTCGATCGCCGCCGGCTTCGTCTCCGCCCTGTGGACGATCAAGCTCCAGGGCAAGATCGCTGGTGGCTGGGTCGAGTTCGCGGTCGTCATCCTCGTCGGCCTCGCGATGGTGGCCCTCGTGGTCTTCGTCGAGCAGGCGCAGCGCAGGATCCCGGTCCAGTACGCGAAGCGCATGATCGGTCGCCGTGCCTACGGCGGCACGTCCACCTACATCCCGCTCAAGGTGAACCAGGCCGGTGTCATCCCGGTCATCTTCGCCTCGTCGCTGCTGTACATCCCGGCCCTGATCGTGCAGTTCAGCGGCTCGACCGCGAGCTGGGCGACCTGGATCCAGAAGCACTTCGTCAAGGGCGACCACCCGTACTACATCGCCGCCTACTTCCTCCTGATCGTCTTCTTCGCGTTCTTCTACGTGGCGATCTCGTTCAACCCCGAGGAAGTTGCCGACAACATGAAGAAGTATGGTGGGTTCATCCCGGGCATCCGCGCCGGCCGGCCTACCGCTGAGTACCTGAGCTACGTACTCAACCGGATCACCTGGCCGGGCTCGCTGTACCTGGGTCTCATCGCTCTAGTGCCGACAATGGCGTTGGCCGGCTTCGGAGCGAACCAGAACTTCCCGTTCGGCGGGACGAGCATCCTGATCATCGTGGGTGTGGGTCTGGAAACCGTGAAGCAGATCGAGAGCCAGCTCCAGCAGCGCAACTACGAAGGGTTCCTCCGCTGATGCGAATCGTCCTCGTCGGACCCCCCGGGGCGGGCAAGGGAACGCAGGCCGCGTTCCTCGCCAAGAACCTGTCGATCCCGCACATCTCCACGGGCGACCTCTTCCGCGCCAACATCAGCCAGGGCACGGAGCTGGGTGTGCGCGCCAAGGCGTTCATGGACGCCGGCGAGCTCGTCCCGGACGAGATCACCATCGGCATGGCCAAGGACCGCATGGAGCAGCCGGACGCCGCGAACGGCTTCCTGCTCGACGGCTTCCCGCGCAACGTGGCCCAGGCCGAGGCCCTGGACGCGATGCTGACCGGTGCAGGCATGAAGCTGGACGCCGTCCTCGACCTGGAGGTCGAGGAGGACGAGGTCGTCAAGCGCATCGCCGGCCGGCGCATCTGCCGCCAGGACTCCGCGCACGTCTTCCACGTGATCTACGCGGCGCCGAAGGTCGAGGGCGTCTGCGACCAGTGCGGCGGCGAGCTGTACCAGCGCGGCGACGACTCCGAGGCCACGGTCCGCAACCGGCTGGAGGTCTACCACACGCAGACCGAGCCGATCATCGACTACTACAAGGCCCAGGGCCTGCTGGTGACGATCTCCGCCCTCGGCGAGGTGCACGAGATCACCAAGCGGGCGATGGACGCCCTGAAGAAGTAGTCACTCCAGTACGTGACCGACAGTACGGCCGCGATGTCCTCCGGGCATCGCGGCCGTACTGTTGGGAAGACCCCGTTTTTCGAAGGTGGAAGGCCCGTTTCATGGTTCAGCTGAAGACCCCCGAGCAGATCGCGAAGATGCGCGAGGCAGGGCTGGTCGTCGCCGCGATCCACGCGGCGACCCGTGAGGCGGCCGTGCCGGGCGCCACGACGCGCGACCTGGACATGGTGGCCCGCAAGGTCATCGCGGACGCCGGGGCGAAGTCGAACTTCCTCGGTTACGGCGGCTTCCCCGCGACCATCTGCACCTCGGTGAACGAGGTCGTCGTCCACGGCATCCCGGACGACAAGACGGTCCTCAAGGACGGCGACATCATCTCCATCGACGCCGGCGCCATCGTGGACGGCTGGCACGGGGACGCCGCCTACACGGCCTTCGTGGGCACCGGTCACGCTCCGGAGCTGGTCGACCTCTCCCGGGTGACCGAGGAGTCCATGTGGGCCGGTATCGCGGCCATGAAGGCGGGCAACCGCCTCGTGGACATCTCGAAGGCGATCGAGGGCTACATCAAGCG
This sequence comes from Streptomyces sp. NPDC058157, assembly GCF_042884105.1. Classification (NCBI taxonomy): domain Bacteria; kingdom Bacillati; phylum Actinomycetota; class Actinomycetes; order Kitasatosporales; family Streptomycetaceae; genus Streptomyces; species Streptomyces sp. NPDC058157. Next base: position 18,183 of record NZ_JBHVUQ010000009.1, on the reverse strand, counting down.
CCAGCCCCGCCCGTCCACCGGTGAGCACAGCCTCGGCAAGTTCGGGATCATCGAGGACTACGGCGGCCACGGCATCGGCACCGAGATGCACATGGACCCGCACCTGCTGAACTACGTCTCGCGCAAGCGGGGCAAGGGCGTCAAGCTGGTCCCGGGCCTGTGCCTGGCGATCGAGCCGATGGTGTCCCTGGGCACCGCCCAGACGGAGGTACTCGCCGACGACTGGACGGTCATCACCACGGACGGCACCTGGTCCTCGCACTGGGAGCACTCGGTGGCCCTCACCGAGGCCGGCCCGATCGTGCTGACCAGCCCGGACTGCGGGAAGGCGAAGCTCGCGGAGTACGGCGTCACCACTGCGCCGGACCCCCTCGGCTAGCCGCCGGTTAATGATCTAGACTCTGGGGCAAACTTTCCGGATTCGTCTTTCTGGGTGCCCTGACGTAGACTGACTCGTCGGCTTACGTGCATTCGCATGTCCGTGAGCCGATCAAGGTAGCCGATTCGAAAGGCGAAGCGTGGCCAAGAAGCAAGGTGCCATCGAGATCGAGGGCACCGTGATCGAGTCCCTCCCGAACGCCATGTTCAAGGTGGAACTCCAGAACGGTCACAAGGTCCTCGCGCACATCAGCGGCAAGATGCGTATGCACTACATCCGCATCCTCCCCGATGACCGGGTCGTTGTGGAGCTGTCTCCGTACGACCTGACGCGTGGCCGGATCGTCTACCGATACAAGTAGATCTTGCCCCCGCACCCCGCTCCGGCGCGGGTGGTGGCACTGACCCGGAGAACCTCACCCACATGAAGGTCAAGCCGAGCGTCAAGAAGATCTGCGACAAGTGCAAGGTGATCCGCCGTCACGGCCGGGTCATGGTCATCTGCGACAACCTGCGCCACAAGCAGCGCCAGGGCTGACGCACGCCGACCGACCTGCCTTCCGCAGTTCTTCGCGCGACGTAACAAAACGTACATAAGCAGAACCCGCCCAGCCCTCAGGGGCCGGCGGCACCTCCGGCGGGGGCCGGGGACCCGGACGTACCACCACCCACACGGGTGGTCGGCGGTCGGGAGCGGTTCTGTTGCAGACCCCCGAACACACAGGAGCCATTGAATGGCACGCGTTTCCGGTGTTGACATCCCGCGCGAAAAGCGCGTGGAGATCGCACTCACCTACGTCTTCGGTATCGGGCGCACCCGGTCCAAGGAGATCCTCGCCTCCACCGGCGTGAACCCGAACACCCGCGTTCGTGACCTGGCCGAAGAGGACCTCGTCAAGATCCGCGAGTACGTGGACGCCAACCTCCGTACCGAGGGTGACCTCCGCCGCGAGATCCAGGGCGACATCCGCCGCAAGATCGAGATCCAGTGCTACCAGGGCATCCGCCACCGTCGTGGCCTGCCGGTGCACGGTCAGCGCACCAGCACGAACGCGCGTACCCGCAAGGGCCCGCGTCGCGCGATCGCCGGTAAGAAGAAGCCGGGCAAGAAGTAGTCCTGTTCAGCGGTCTTGCGCTGTAGGACCGACCACCTCCCGTAGGAGTAAGAGATGCCCCCCAAGGGTCGTCAGGGCGCTGCCAAGAAGGTGCGCCGCAAGGAAAAGAAGAACGTCGCTCACGGGCACGCCCACATCAAGAGCACGTTCAACAACACCATCGTTTCGATCACGGACCCGTCCGGCAACGTGATCTCCTGGGCCTCCGCCGGCCACGTCGGCTTCAAGGGCTCGCGCAAGTCCACCCCCTTCGCCGCGCAGATGGCCGCCGAGTCGGCCGCCCGCCGCGCGCAGGAGCACGGCATGCGCAAGGTCGACGTCTTCGTCAAGGGTCCCGGCTCCGGCCGTGAGACCGCGATCCGCTCCCTCCAGGCCACCGGCCTCGAGGTGGGTTCGATCCAGGACGTCACCCCCACCCCGCACAACGGCTGCCGCCCGCCGAAGCGCCGCCGCGTCTGACGCAGCGGACGCACCTGTGCGTTCTTGAGTGTCCGGGCGGTACGACCCCTTCGGGGGCCGTGCCGCCCGTACCCTTGCAGTACCCAGCAGTACATGTCGGGCGTCAAATAGTGGGCGTCCACGACTGAAGGAAAAGACATGCTTATCGCTCAGCGTCCTTCGCTGACCGAAGAGGTCGTCGACGAGTACCGCTCGCGGTTCGTGATCGAGCCGCTGGAGCCGGGCTTCGGCTACACCCTCGGCAACTCCCTGCGCCGTACCCTCCTGTCCTCCATCCCGGGTGCCGCTGTCACCAGCATCCGCGTGGACGGCGTCCTGCACGAGTTCACCACCGTGCCGGGCGTCAAGGAAGACGTCACGGACATCATCCTCAACATCAAGCAGCTGGTCGTCTCCTCGGAGCACGACGAGCCGGTCGTGATGTACCTGCGCAAGCAGGGTCCCGGCCTGGTCACCGCTGCCGACATCGCGCCCCCGGCCGGTGTCGAGGTGCACAACCCGGACCTGGTCCTCGCCACGCTCAACGGCAAGGGCAAGCTGGAGATGGAGCTGACCGTCGAGCGCGGTCGCGGCTACGTCTCCGCCGTCCAGAACAAGCAGGTGGGCCAGGAGATCGGTCGCATCCCGATCGACTCCATCTACTCGCCGGTTCTGAAGGTCACCTACAAGGTCGAGGCGACCCGAGTCGAGCAGCGCACCGACTTCGACAAGCTCATCGTCGACGTCGAGACCAAGCAGGCCATGCGCCCGCGCGACGCCATGGCGTCCGCCGGCAAGACCCTGGTCGAGCTGTTCGGTCTGGCCCGCGAGCTCAACATCGACGCCGAGGGCATCGACATGGGCCCGTCCCCCACGGACGCCGCCCTGGCCGCCGACCTGGCGCTGCCGATCGAGGAGCTCGAGCTCACGGTCCGCTCGTACAACTGCCTCAAGCGCGAGGGCATCCACTCCGTGGGTGAGCTCGTGGCCCGCTCCGAGGCCGACCTGCTCGACATCCGCAACTTCGGTGCGAAGTCGATCGACGAGGTCAAGGCGAAGCTCGCCGGCATGGGCCTGGCCCTGAAGGACAGCCCGCCCGGATTCGACCCGACCGCCGCCGCCGACGCCTTCGGCGCCGACGACGACGCGGACGCCGGTTTCGTCGAGACCGAGCAGTACTAAGAAAAGACTTTCCCGGGGCGTCCGCCCCGGGGGAACTGACACCGGTACCTGACACGGCCGGTGCAGATATGAAGGAGTAACACCATGCCGCGTCCCGCTAAGGGTGCCCGTCTGGGCGGCTCCGCCGCGCACGAGAAGCACCTTCTCGCGAACCTCGCGAAGGCGCTCTTCGAGCACGGCCGCATCACCACCACCGAGGCCAAGGCCCGCCGCCTGCGTCCCTACGCCGAGCGTCTGGTCACCAAGGCCAAGAAGGGCGACATCCACAACCGTCGCCTGGTGCTGCAGACGATCACGGACAAGAGCATCGTGCACACGCTGTTCACCGAGATCGCCCCGCGCTACGAGAACCGCCCCGGTGGTTACACGCGCATCACCAAGATCGGCAACCGTCGTGGCGACAACGCCCCGATGGCCGTGATCGAGCTCGTCGAGGCCCTGACCGTGGCCCAGCAGGCCACCGGTGAGGCCGAGGCCGCCACCAAGCGTGCGGTGAAGGAGGCCGAGGCCAAGGCCGAGGCTGCCGAGACCGAGGCTGTCGAGGAGACCAAGGAGGCCTGATCCCGCTCCGGGATCGAGCTTGCTTGATCGGCTCTGAACGGGCCCGCCCCTTCCCGGGGCGGGCCCGTTCTGCATTTCTGTGCGTCTGAGAGGATCTGTCACGTGAGTGACGAGGTGGAGCCCGGGCACGTCCGGGTACGGCTGGACCTGTCCTACGACGGCAAGGACTTCTCCGGCTGGGCGAAGCAGCGGACGCTGCGGACCGTCCAGGGCGAGCTGGAATCGGCCCTGAAGACCGTGATGCGGCTGCCCGAGCCGGTCGAGCTGACCGTCGCCGGGCGCACCGACGCCGGCGTGCACGCCCGCGGGCAGGTCGCGCAGTTCGACATCGCGGAGGAGGTGTGGGCCGAGCACGCCGGCCTGCTCCTGCGCCGCCTCGCCGGACGCCTCCCGCACGACATCCGGGTGTGGAAGGTCGCCGAGGCCCCTCAGGGGTTCAACGCCCGGTTCTCCGCGATCTGGCGCCGCTACGCCTACCGCGTCGGCGACCACCAGGGCGGGGTCGACCCGCTGCGCCGCGGGCACGTGCTGTGGCACCAGTGGCCGCTGGACGTGGACGCGATGAACGAGGCCTCCCGCGCCCTGCTCGGGGAGCACGACTTCGCCGCGTACTGCAAGAAGCGCGAGGGCGCCACGACCATCCGCACCCTCCAGGAGCTCAGCTGGGTGCGGGGCGAGGACGGGATCGTCACCGCGACCGTCCGCGCCGACGCCTTCTGCCACAACATGGTCCGCTCCCTGGTCGGCGCCCTGCTGCACGTCGGCGACGGCCACCGGCCCGTCGAGTGGCCCGGGCAGGTCCTGGCCGCGGCCGTCCGGGACTCCTCCGTGCACGTGGTCAAGCCGCACGGGCTGACCCTGGAGGAGGTCGGCTACCCGGCGGACGAGCTGCTGGCCGCCCGCAGCAAGGAGGCGCGGAACATGCGCACCCTGCCCGGCAAGGGCTGCTGCTAGCCCTCCTCCGCCCGCGGGGTTTGGGTCCGGCGCCGCCGGACCTGGACAATGCCCGGCATGGGACATCTCGAAGCCAGCCATCTGGAGTACTACCTGCCCGACGGACGGGTGCTGCTCCCCGACGTCTCCTTCCGCGTGGGGGAGGGGGCGGTGGTGGCCCTCGTGGGGGCCAACGGCGCCGGCAAGACCACCTTGCTGAAGCTGATCTCCGGTGAGCTCCAGCCGCACGGCGGCGGGGTCACCATCAGCGGCGGCCTCGGCGTGATGTCCCAGTTCGTGGGCTCGGTCCGGGACGAGTCGACCGTCCGGGACCTGCTGGTGTCGGTGTCCCAGCCGCGGATCCGGGAGGCGGCGAAGGCCGTCGACCGGGCCGAGGAGCTGATCCTCACCGTGGACGACGAGGCCGCGCAGATGGCCTACGCCCAGGCGCTCAGCGACTGGGCCGACGTCCAGGGCTACGAGGCGGAGACGCTCTGGGACGTCTGCACGATGGCCGCGCTGGCCATCCCGTACGACCAGGCCCAGTTCCGGCAGGTGCGCACGCTGTCGGGCGGCGAGCAGAAGCGGCTCGTGCTGGAGGCGCTGCTGCGCGGGCCGGACGAGGTGCTGCTGCTCGACGAGCCGGACAACTACCTCGACGTCCCCGGCAAGCGGTGGCTGGAGGAGCAGCTGCGGGCCACCCGCAAGACGGTGCTGTTCGTCTCCCACGACCGGGAGCTGCTCACCCAGGGTGCCGAGAAGATCATCAGCCTGGAGGCGGGCCCGACGGGCTCGGACGTCTGGGTGCACGGCGCGGGCTTCGGCACGTACCACGAGGCCCGCAAGGAGCGCTTCGCCCGCTTCGAGGAGCTCAAGCGGCGCTGGGACGAGGAGCACGCCCGGCTGAAGGCCCTGGTTTTGCGGCTGCGTAACCAGGCGGCGAGCAGCCCGGACATGGCCTCGCGGTACCACGCGATGCAGACCCGCTTCAAGAAGTTCGAGGAGGCCGGGCCGCCGCCGGAGCCGCCGCGGGAGCAGGACATCAAGATGCGGCTGAAGGGCGGCCGGACGGGCGTGCGCGCGCTGACCGTGGAGAACCTGGAGCTGACCGGCCTGATGAAGCCGTTCTCGCTGGAGGTCTTCTACGGGGAGCGGGTCGCGGTCCTCGGCTCGAACGGCTCGGGCAAGTCGCACTTCCTGCGGCTGCTTGCGGGGGAGGACGTCAAGCACACGGGTGACTGGAAGCTGGGCGCACGGGTGGTTCCCGGCCATTTCGCGCAGACCCACGCGCACCCCGAGCTGTTCGGCCGCACGCTCGTCGACATCCTGTGGACGGAGGCGGCCAAGCCGCTGGGCCAGGCGATGGGGGCGCTGCGCCGCTACGAACTGGAGCGGCAGGCGGAGCAGCCGTTCGAGCGGCTCTCGGGCGGTCAGCAGGCGCGGTTCCAGATCCTGCTCCTGGAGCTGGCCGGGACCACGGCGCTGCTGCTGGACGAGCCCACCGACAACCTGGACCTGGAGTCGGCGGAGGCCCTGCAGGACGGTCTGGAGTCGTACGAGGGCACGGTGCTGTGCGTGACGCACGACCGCTGGTTCGCGCGCACATTTGACCGTTACTTGGTCTTCGGTTCAGACGGCGTTGTCCGGGAGACCCAGGAGCCCGTCTGGGACGAACGTAGGGTCGACCGGAAGCGCTAGGGGACCGACCTCCCCCGCGCGGGTCGAGGGGGAGGCGTGGTGGGGCTGCGGCCTAGCATCTGGCTCATGCGCATCTGGCTGACGCGGAGTGGCCGGCCGGTCACCGGGGACCGGCCGGCGGCCTGGCTGCTCGGAGCGGCGCCGCGGCCCTGGCGGGTCGTGGCGCTCGTGGTGCTGCTGGCCGTCTCGGTCTCGACGAGCCTGCGGGCGAACTGGGGCTCGGACAACGCGTTCGTGGTCAAGGCGGCGGACGCGCTGCTGGCGGGGGTCTCCCCGTATGAGGACCGGCGCTTCCTGTACCCGCCCAGTGCGGTGCTCATGGCGGTGCCGGAGGCGCTGGTGCCCACGGGGGTGCTGCGCTGGCTGCTGCCGGCGGTGATCTCGGGGCTGGTCGGCGTCGGCTGGTGGGCGGCGCTGCGGCTGTTCTCCGTTCCGCCGGGCTCGCGGTTCGCGGTCGGTGGGCTGGGGCTGCTGGGGGTGCTGTACAAGCCGTACCTGAACCTGGTGCTGATCGGGAACTGGACGGCGGTCTCCGCGGCGGCCCTGCCGGTGGCGCTGCTGCTGGCCCACCGCAGGTCCTGGGTGGCCGCGGGGCTGGTGGTGGGGCTGGCGATCGCCTGCAAGCCGATGCTGGTGCCGGTCGGGCTGGTCTTCGTGCTGGCCCGGCGGTGGCGGGGGCTGGCGGTGGCGGTGGCGGTGCCGGCGGTGCTGTCGCTGGCGGGGGCGCTGCTGATGCCGAGCCCGACGCTGTTCTTCACCAAGACGCTGCCGTTCCTGTTCCAGGGGCAGGACGCGTACGCGCTGCCGTGGGACGCCTCGCCGATCGCGGTGCTGCCGCGGCTGGGGGTGCCGCAGCCGGTCGCGGTGGCCGTGGCCTTCGCGGGGGCCGGCGCGGGGCTGTGGGGGGCCTGGCGGAGGTGGCGGCGGCCGGACGCGGCCGAGCCGGACGCGGGTGAGCTGCGGCTGGCGGAGACGGCCTGCATGGTGATGCTCGCCGCATTCCTGGTGTCCCGTCCCTCCTTCGACCACTACCTGCTGGTGGTGCTGCCGCTGCTGCTGGCCTCGGGGGTGCGGCCGGGCTCGATGCCCCGCTCGCCCTGGTTCTGGCTGGCCCTGACGCCCCAGCTGGCGCTGGTCCCGTGGCCCTCGGAGCTGGCCCACAAGCGGCGCGCGTTCAAGGACGCGGCGACCCTGTGCGGGCTCGCGTTCCTGCTGGGGCGTCGTGCACTGCGTTCGGGTCGGGTTATTCTGAGTCCAGTAACAACTGCGGGGTCCCCACCCAGGACCGAACCGGAGTGCGCCGCGACGCCAGCAGCATCGGCATCGCGGACCGCGTTTTGACCCGTACGGGTCCGAATGGGTATCCTGCTGGTTTGTTATGCGTATTGGCTTTCTCATTCTCACGTGAAAGGGCCTTACGCCGGTCCACCGGACCGATGACCAGCGGTTTTCACTCGGGTGCGTCCCCGATGTGAACGAGGGCTGTCGTGATCGTCCGTGGTGACCCTGTCAGGACCCTTCCCGCGGGGCTTGCGCCCTATGGGATGACCCACCACTGAAGAAGCGAAGGCATACGCGTGCGTACGTACAGCCCCAAGCCCGGCGACATCTCGCGCCAGTGGCTCGTCATCGACGCCCAGGACGTCGTCCTCGGTCGTCTGGCGACCCAGGCCGCCACCCTCCTCAAGGGCAAGCACAAGCCGACTTACGCCCCCCACATGGACATGGGCGACTTCGTCATCGTCATCAACGCCGACAAGGTCCACCTGTCCGGCAACAAGGCCTCCCAGAAGATGGCCTACCGCCACTCCGGCTTCCCGGGCGGTCTGCGCTCCGTGCGTTACGACGACCTGCTGGCGAACAACCCGGAGAAGGCCGTCGAGAAGGCCGTCAAGGGCATGCTCCCCAAGAACTCCCTGGGCCGTCAGATGCTCTCGAAGCTGAAGGTCTACTCGGGCGACCAGCACCCCCACGCTGCCCAGCAGCCGGTGCCGTTCGAGATCACCCAGGTCGCGCAGTAGTTCCGGCCACCCCTTACACACAGAGAATTCTGAGGAGCATCGTGGCCGAGACCACCGCCGAGACCCCCGTCGACGAGTTCGAGGGCGTCGAGGAGTACACCACCGAGTCGGACGTCGTCGTCGAGGGCGACTACACCTCCGAGTCCCTTGCCGGTCGCTTCGGTGACCCCCAGCCGGCCGCCGGCCTGGGCCGTCGCAAGAACGCCATCGCCCGCGTCCGGATCGTTCCGGGCACCGGCAAGTGGAAGATCAACGGTCGCACCCTTGAGGACTACTTCCCCAACAAGGTGCACCAGCAGGAAGTCAACGAGCCCTTCAAGCTCCTCGAGCTCGACGGCCGTTACGACGTCATCGCCCGCATCTCGGGTGGCGGCGTCTCCGGTCAGGCCGGCGCCCTGCGCCTCGGCGTGGCCCGCGCGCTGAACGAGGCGGACGTGGACAACAACCGCCCGGCGCTCAAGAAGGCCGGCTTCCTCTCCCGCGACGACCGTGCGGTCGAGCGCAAGAAGGCCGGTCTCAAGAAGGCCCGTAAGGCTCCGCAGTACAGCAAGCGTTAATCTGCGCCTGCTGTTCAGCAACGAAACCGCCCCGGCAGCACTCTCTGTGCTGTCGGGGCGGTTCGTTTACCGCCAAAAGCGGCAAACATCTGTCACTAGCGGTCACCTAGCGAAGCGTGAACTCGGGAGGACAACAGTGGGACGACTCTTCGGGACGGACGGTGTACGAGGCGTCGCCAACGCGGATCTGACGGCTGAGCTCGCGCTCGGCCTCTCCGTGGCGGCCGCGCACGTACTGGCCGAGGCGGGCACCTTCGCGGGCCACCGCCCCACGGCCGTGGTCGGCCGTGACCCCCGCGCCTCGGGCGAGTTCCTGGAGGCCGCGGTCGTCGCGGGCCTCGCCAGCGCCGGCGTGGACGTCCTGCGCGTCGGTGTGCTGCCCACCCCGGCGGTGGCGTATCTCACCGGTGCGCTGGGCGCCGACCTCGGCGTGATGCTCTCCGCGAGCCACAACGCCATGCCCGACAACGGCATCAAGTTCTTCGCGCGCGGCGGCCACAAGCTCGCCGACGAGCTGGAGGACAAGATCGAGGCCGTCTACGAGGAGCACCGCACCGGCGCCCCCTGGGTCCGGCCCACCGGCTCCGGCGTCGGCCGGGTCTCGGACTACGACGAGGGCTTCGACAAGTACGTCGCCCACCTGATCGGGGTCCTGCCCAACCGCCTCGACGGCCTGAAGATCGTCCTGGACGAGGCCCACGGCGCGGCCGCCCGCGTGTCCCCGGAGGCCTTCACCCGGGCGGGCGCCGAGATCGTCACCATCGGCGCCGAGCCCGACGGCCTGAACATCAACGACGGCTGCGGCTCCACCCACCTCGACCTGCTCAAGGCGGCCGTCGTCGAGCACGGGGCGGCCCTGGGCATCGCCCACGACGGGGACGCCGACCGCTGCCTCGCGGTGGACGCCGACGGCAACGAGATCGACGGCGACCAGATCCTCGCCGTGCTCGCCCTCGCCATGCGCGAGGCCGGGCAGCTGCGCCAGGACACCGTCGTCGCCACCGTCATGTCGAACCTGGGCTTCAAGCTGGCCATGGAGGCCGAGGGCGTCCGCTTCGTCCAGACCGCCGTCGGCGACCGCTACGTCCTGGAGTCGATGAAGGAACACGGCTACGCGCTGGGCGGCGAGCAGTCCGGCCACGTGATCATCCTCGACCACGCCACCACGGGCGACGGCACCCTCACCGGCCTCATGCTGGCCGCCCGGGTCGCCGCCACCGGCCGCTCGCTGGCCGACCTCGCCGGGATCATGACCCGGCTCCCGCAGGTCCTGATCAACGTCAAGGACGTCGACAAGTCCCGCGTCTCCACCTCCGCCGAGCTGGCCAACGCCGTCACCGAGGCGGAGCGCGAGCTCGGCACCACCGGCAGGGTGCTGCTGCGCCCCTCGGGCACCGAGCCGCTCGTCCGGGTGATGGTGGAGGCCGCCGACATCGAGCAGGCCCGCGCGGTCGCCGGTCGGCTCGCCGACGTGGTGAAGTCGGCGCTGGGCTAGGGCCTCACGGCTTGCGCGGTGGCGCACCCGGCGGGCGGAGCATCCGCCCGTGCTGGGTGCGCCACAGCAGTTTCCAGCCGATCAGGGTCAGGGTGCCGGAGACGACGATGCCCACCAGGTTGAGCAGCAGTTGCTCCGCCGATCCCCACATCTGGCCCACGTCGCCGTAGCTGAGCGCCACGGCGGCGTTCGCGCCCGCCGGGACCGTGGTCACCGAGATCGCCACGCCCACCAGCGCCCCCGCCCGCGCCGAGGTCAGCGACATCATCCCGGCCACCCCCGCGAGCACGGCCACGACGAACGAGAACGGGTCGGGCTGCCAGATGAAGCTGGTGTTCGGGCGGGGCCGGTCGAGCATCCCCCGGTCGAACAGCCCGAGCGCGTCCATGGCCAGGCTGAACACGGTCGTCGCGACGATCGCGGCGGCGAAGCCGACCAGCAGGGCCAGCGCCGAGCGCCACGCGAGCTTCGGGGCCCGCTGCACCAGACCGGTGCAGATCCCGGCGAGCGGGCCGAACTCGGGGCCCACGGCCATGGCGCCGACGATCAGGATCGCATTGTCCAGGACCACACCGCAGGCCGCGATCATCGTGGCGACGATCATGAACACGCTGTAGGTGATGGTGAGGGTCGACTCCTCGTGCGTGGATTCGGCGAGCTGCTCCCAGATCACCGCGTCCGCGGCCTCCCCCGGAGCCTCCTTCTCGGCCTCGTCGGCGCGCCGGGAGATCGACAGGTCGATGTTCTCGACGGCGATCGACCCCGCCTCGTCGATGCCGAGCGAGCGCATCTCGGCGAGCAGCTCGTCCGCCGCCTCGCGGGCCACGTCGACGAACACCACATCGCCCTCGGGGTCGCGGGCCGCGCCCGGCAGGACGACCAGGTGGGTGGTCCCGACGGTACGGCCCGCCAGCTCCACCACCTGGTCGGTGAGGTGGTGCGGGGTGATCATCCGCAGATGCAGCATGCCTGCACCGTAGCGGTCAGAGCTTGCGCAGGCTGAGCTTGGTGACCTTGTGGTCGGGGCCCTTGCGGACGACGAGGGTGGCGCGGCCGCGCGTGGGGGCCACGTTCTCCAGCAGGTTGGGCTTGTTGATGGTCCGCCACATCGTCTGCGCGTACTCCAGGGCCTCCTCCTCCGAGACCTGCGTGTACTTGCGGAAGTAGGAGAACGGGTTCTGGAACGCGGTCTCGCGCAGCTTCCGGAAGCGGTTGAGGTACCAGCGCTCGACGTCCTCGGGGCGGGCGTCCACGTACACGCTGAAGTCGAAGTAGTCGGCGAGGCCGACCCGGGTGCGGCCGTCCTTGCCGGGGAGGGCCGGCTGGAGGACGTTCAGGCCCTCGACGATCAGGATGTCCGGGCGGCGCACGACGAGCCGCTCGTCCGGGACGATGTCGTAGATCAGGTGCGAGTAGACCGGCGCGGTGACCTCGTCCTTGCCGGCCTTGATGTCGGCGACGAACTTGGTCAGCGCGCGGCGGTCGTAGGACTCGGGGAAGCCCTTGCGGGAGGTCAGGCCGCGGCGCTGGAGCTCCTTCATCGGGTAGAGGAACCCGTCCGTGGTGACCCGCTCGACGCGCGGGTGCTCGGGCCAGCGGGCCAGCAGGGCCTGGAGCAGACGGGCCACCGTGGACTTGCCGACGGCGACCGAGCCGGCCACCCCTATGACGAACGGGGTCCCCTGCTGGGCGCCGTGGCCGTTGCCGCCGGCGTCGCCGAGGAAGGTGTTCAGGGTGCCGCGCAGGTTGCTGGTGGCGCCGACGTACAGGTTGAGCAGGCGCGAGAGCGGCAGGTAGACGTCCCGCACCTCGTCGAGGTCGATGACGTCGCCGAGGCCGCGCAGCCGCTCCACCTCCTCCGCCGTCAGTGGCAGGGGGGTGCGCTCGCGCAGGGCGCTCCACTCGGCCCGCGTGAGTTCGACGTAGGGCGAAGGGTCGGGCACCCGGCGGGAACCGGAACGCTCCGTTGCGTGCTCCGGCGTACAGCGCGTCGGCGATGTGATCACACCGCCCATTGTCGGGGCTCGGGGGCCGCCGTGGGTGGTGGGGTCGGTCACGTGGCGGGTTCGGGTGGCGGGAACGGCCTGGTGGCGCCGGTGGCCCGAGCCGGTCTCGATCGGAAGCCCGTCCTGTCTCGTGTCGATCACGATTTCCCGGTGTGACCAGGAAGATCCTGCGGATGTGCCATTAACACCGGTCACGTGATCGAGCAAGTCGTACATTGTTCGTCACCGCGACGTTGACCGGCGTCCCGCGGTGATCTTGTTCATGGGGGAGAGCCTTCACGTGGGTACCACGTCCGTCCGTCGCGGCGTCCTGGCCGTGTGCGCCGTTTCCTTGTGCCTGCCGGCCGCCGCATGCACCTCGTCGGGTGACGGGGGCGGCGGGGGCGGTGGGGGCACGCCGGCGGCGGAGCTGGGCCGGCTGCTGATCGCACCGGCCGACCTGCCGGACTACACGGTGGACACGGACACCCCGAAGGGGGATCCGGGGCGGAAGGTCTCGTCCGACAAGCAGGCCTGCGAGCCGCTCGTGCGGGCGCAGGCCGGCGTACCGGTCGGCAAGGCGGCCGGCACGGCCGTCGCGTCGGCTCTGGGGAAGGCCAAGCCGCTTCCGGCGGACGCGAGCGAGGACGAGAAGCTCGACCAGCTGCGCCAGAACGGCGGGCGGACGGGGACCTCCGTGTTCCTGGACTCCTACGCGGGCAAGGGCGCCGAGGAGGCCTTCGCGGCGGTCAAGAAGGCGGTCGCGGCCTGCGCGGACGGCTACACGGCCGTCGACGGGTCCAAGACCATGAAGGTCGAGAAGGTGCTGCCCGTCGCCCAGGACCCCGCCGGGGACGAGTCGCTGGCCTACACGACGGTGCTGGACCTCAAGAGCGGCCCGAAGGCCAACATGCAGTTCGTGTTCGTCCGCAAGGGCGACGTCCTGGCGAGCTTCGAGGTGCTGAGCGTGCTCGGCGACGCCCCGCAGCCGCCCAAGGCGGTCGTCGAGGCGCAGTCCAAGAAGCTCGGATGAGACCCGGACGCGTGCGGCGCGCGGCCGCCGCGGTCGTCTCGGGGCTGGCGCTGGCCGTGCTGGCCACCGGATGCGGGGCCGGCCGGCCCACCGTGATCGTGGTGGAGGCGGACGGCCCGGCCGCCGAGCTGCCGGTGTCCGACCCGGCCGACGGGACGGCCCGCAAGGGGCGGCAGGCGGGCACCCCGCAGAAGGGCAGGTCCCAGGCGGCCCCGGAGCACCTGCTGGTGGCCCAGGGGGACCTCCTGGACCACAAGGTCACCCCGGAGGCGCACGACAGCGCCCCGGCGAGCGTGGACCGGCCCGAGTGCCGGGAGCTGGCCCGTGCCGTCTCCGGGTTCCTGCCGGCGGGGCGGACCGGCTGGGCCCGGGCCTCGGTGGTCGCGATGGCCTCGGCGCTGCCGGACGACGCGTCGGAGGGGCAGAAGCGGGCGGCCGCGCTGGACGCCGCCAGCTCGACGGTGACCGTGGTGACCGTCGGCTCGTACGCCGGGGAGGCCGCCCACGGGCACTTCGCCGAGGTGCAGGCGGCGGGGCGGGCCTGCGAGGGCGGGTACGCGGCGACGGTGGACGGGGAGGTCTTCACCGTGACCCGGGTCGTCCCGCACGCCGCGTACGGCGGTGACGAGTCCCTGGCCTACACCGTCGAGGCGGAGCGCGACGGGGAGCCGTACCAGACCGAGCTGATGGTGGTCCGCAAGGGCGCCACCCTCGTCAACTTCCACGCCAGCCGGCTGTCCGGCGAGGCGCAGTTGGCGGCCCCCGCGATCGAGGCGCAGGTCAGGAAGCTGGGCTGACGCCCCGACAGGGCCGAGGGTTGTTTTCGTCCTGTTCGGGTACCCGACAGACACCCGACTCAGGCGTACCCTGCGCCCTATGTGCGGAATTGTGGGATACGTGGGAGCGCAGTCGGCGCTCGATGTGGTCATCGCCGGACTGAAGCGGCTGGAGTACCGCGGCTACGACTCGGCCGGGGTCGCCGTCCTCGCCGACGGCAAGCTCGTCAGCGCCAAGAAGGCCGGAAAACTGGTCAACCTGGAGAAGGAGCTGGTCGCGCAGCCGCTGCCGGCGGGTTCCACGGGCCTGGGGCACACCCGGTGGGCGACCCACGGCGGGCCGACCGACGTCAACGCCCATCCGCATCTGGACAACTCCGGCCGGGTGGCGGTCGTCCACAACGGGATCATCGAGAACTTCGCCGCGCTCCGCGCCGAACTGGCCGAGCGCGGGCACCGGCTGGAGTCCGAGACGGACACCGAGGTCGTCGCGCACCTGCTGGCCGAGCACTTCGACGCGGTCCGGGAGGCCGGGGGCGCGGCGGGACCGGCCGGCTCGGGACCGGCAGGCTCGGGGCCGGCCGGGTCGGGGCTGGCGGAGGCCATGCGGCAGGTGTGCCGGCGGCTGGAGGGCGCCTTCACCCTGGTCGCGGTGCACGCCGACGAGCCGGACGTGGTGGTCGGGGCGCGCCGGAACTCCCCGCTGGTGGTGGGCGTTGGGGAAGGTGAGAACTTCCTCGCCTCGGACGTGGCCGCGTTCATCGCCCACACGCGGTCCGCGATCGAGCTGGGGCAGGACCAGGTCGTCGAGCTCCGCCGCGACGGGGTCTCGGTGACCGGCTTCGACGGTTCGCCCGCGTCCGTGCGGGCCTACCACGTGGACTGGGACGCCTCGGCGGCCGAGAAGGGGGGTTATGACTACTTCATGCTCAAGGAGATCGCCGAGCAGCCCAAGGCGGTCGCCGACACCCTCCTGGGCAGGATCGACGCGAGCGGCCTGCTGACCCTCGACGAGGTGCGCATCCCCGCCTCGGTGCTCCGCGAGGTCGACAAGGTCGTGATCGTGGCGTGCGGTACGGCGTACCACGCGGGCATGATCGCGAAGCTGGCCATCGAGCACTGGACCCGCATCCCGTGCGAGACCGAGCTGGCCAGCGAATTCCGCTACCGCGACCCGATCCTGGACCAGCGGACGCTGGTGATCGCGATCTCGCAGTCCGGCGAGACGATGGACACCCTGATGGCGCTGCGCCACGCGCGCGAGCAGGGTGCCCGGGTGCTGGCGATCTGCAACACGAACGGGTCGACGATCCCGCGCGAGTCGGACGCCGTGCTGTACACGCACGCCGGGCCGGAGGTGGCCGTCGCCTCGACCAAGGCGTTCCTGACGCAGCTGGTGGCCTGCTACCTCGTCGCCCTGTACCTCGGCCAGGTGCGCGGGACGAAGTGGGGCGACGAGATCGAGGCGGTGATCCGGGAACTGTCGGACATCGCCGCGGCGGTGGACCGGGTCCTGGAGACGATGGAGCCGGTCCGGGCCCTGGCGCGCTCGCTCGCCGACAAGGACACGGTGCTGTTCCTGGGCCGCCACGTCGGCTACCCGGTGGCGCTGGAGGGCGCGCTCAAGCTCAAGGAGCTGGCGTACATGCACGCCGAGGGCTTCGCGGCGGGCGAGCTCAAGCACGGGCCGATCGCGCTGATCGAGGAGGACCTGCCGGTGGTGGTGGTCGTCCCGTCGCCGCGCGGCCGCTCCGTGCTGCACGACAAGATCGTCTCGAACATCCAGGAGATCCGGGCGCGCGGGGCGCGGACCATCGTCATCGCCGAGGAGGGTGACGACGCGGTCGTGCCGTACGCCGACCACCTGATCCGCATCCCGGCCACCCCGACGCTGCTCCAGCCGCTCGTCGCGACGGTCCCGCTCCAGGTGTTCGCGTGCGAGCTGGCGACCGCGCGCGGCAACGAGGTGGACCAGCCGCGTAATCTCGCGAAGTCCGTGACGGTGGAGTAGGAGGGGTTGTTGCCGTGATTGTCGGTGTGGGGATTGACGTGGCCGAGATCGCCCGGTTCGGCGCGGCGTTGGAGCGGACGCCGCAGATGGCGGAGCGTCTCTTCCTCCCCACCGAGTTGACGCTGCCGAGCGGCGAGCGGCGCGGAGTCGCCTCGCTCGCCGCCCGGTTCGCGGCCAAGGAGGCCCTGGCGAAGGCGCTGGGCGCGCCCGGCGGGCTGCTGTGGACCGACGCCGAGGTGTACGTCGAGGACACCGGTCAGCCGCGGCTGCGGGTGTCCGGCACCGTCGAGGCGCGGGCGCGGGCCCTGGGGGTGAAGTCCTGGCACATCTCGCTGAGCCACGACGCCGGGATCGCGTCGGCGGTGGTGATCGCCGAGGGCTGAGCGCCCCGGTGTGCGGCACGCTGGTGGCATGCGTACTGCTTACAGCGTGGAGACCGTGCGGGCCGCCGAGCGCGAGCTGATGGCCCGTCTGCCGGAGGGCGCCCTGATGGCGCGGGCCGCGGCGGGGCTGGCCGCCGTGTGCGCGCAGCTGCTGGCGGCCGGGGGGCGGGGCCGGGTCTACGGGTCCCGGGTGGTGCTGCTGGTCGGGCCCGGGGACAACGGGGGCGACGCCCTGTACGCGGGCGCCCGGCTGGCGCGGCGCGGGGCCGCGGTGACGGCGGTGCCGATGGACCCCGAACGGATGCACCCGGGCGGGCTGGCCGCGCTGCGGGCCGCCGGGGGGCGGGTCGGGGCGGTGGTTCCGCAGCGGGCCGACCTGGTCGTGGACGGGCTGCTCGGGATCGGCGGCCGGGGCGGGCTGCGTCCGGCCGCGGCGGAGCTGGTGGAGCGGATCCCGGCCGGGGCGGCGGTGGTCGCGGTGGACCTGCCGAGCGGGGTGGACGCCGACACCGGGGAGGTGTCCGGCCCGGCGGTGACGGCCGATGTGACGGTGACCTTCGGGGCGTACAAGCCGGGGCTGCTGACCGACCCGGGGGCCGCGCGGGTGGGGGCGGTGCGGCTGGTGGACATCGGGCTGGACTTCGGGGACCGCGCCGTCGCGATGGAGGCGCTGCAACACGCGGACGTGGCCCGGCTGCTGCCCGTGCCGGCGGCGTCGAGCGACAAGTACCGGCGGGGCGTGGTCGGGGTCGTCGCCGGATCGGAGCAGTACCCGGGCGCGGCGGTGCTCGCCGTGGCGGGGGCGCTGCGGGGCGGCGCGGGTGCGGTGCGGTACGTGGGGCCGGCGGCGGAGGCGGTGCTGGCGCGGTTCCCCGAGGTGCTGGTCGGGCGGGGCCGGGTGCAGTCCTGGGTGGTCGGGCCGGGGCTGGGCGCGGGGCGCGCGGAGGAGGTCGGGCGGGCCCTGGCCGACGTGGACGTGCCGGTGCTGGTCGACGCGGACGGGCTGCGCGGGCTGGACCCCGCGGCGGTGCGGGCGCGGCGGGCCGCGACCCTGCTGACCCCGCACGCGGGGGAGGCGGCGGCGCTGCTGGGGGTGGCCCGGGAGGCGGTGGAGGCGGGCCGGCTGGGCGCCGTACGGGAGTTGGCGGGCCGGTACGGGGCGGCGGTGCTGCTGAAGGGGTCCACGACGCTGGTCGCCGCGGGCGACGGCCTCGGGGCCGTCCGGGTGAACCCGACGGGGACGCCGTGGCTGGCCACCGCCGGGAGCGGGGACGTGCTGTCGGGGCTGGCGGGGGCGCTGCTCGCCGGGGGGCTCGGCGGGGTGGACGCGGGGTCGGCGGCGGCCTACCTGCACGGGCTCGCGGGGCGGTTCGCGGCCGGCGGGGCGCCGGTGGTGGCGCAGGAGGTGGCCGGTGCGCTGCCGGGGGCCTGGCGCAGCGTCATGGCGTAGCCGAACGAGCGGTCCCCCCTCGGGCCTCGGCCCGGGGCCCCCGGTCCGGCAGGCCCCGCCCCCGGAGCCGCTCCGGCTCCCGCCCCGGGCCCTGCCTTCGGGCCCTGCCTTCGGGCCCTGCCTTCGGGCCCTGCCTTCGGGCCCTGCCTTCGGGCCCTGCCGTCGGG